>JAFZIG010000061.1 GCA_017554485.1 Acidaminococcaceae bacterium
ATACTTTGCTTCCATTGATTTGATAACCCGCTGCATTCAAATTTCCCCCAACCGTCACATAACTCAAAAGCCTCATCCCGCTGACCGGTTTTATCTGAGACTTTCATAATAATCGTGCAGCATCTCCGGTGTAACAGGTACATTGACTCCTTCCAGTTCTTTATAAACCAATGTTGTCAGGTTTAAAAGAGCTGTCCATAACTCCGACGGGCCTTCCCCGGCAGCAAAGGTACTCCGGATCGCTGCCCTTTCAGTTTCAGGCAGATGGTCGATTTCGCGGTTCCGCCTGCTCTCCAGCCTATAACGGTCACCCAGCAAATCAATATACAGGGCTCTGGCAGCTTCCATTTCCCCGATGGCCCGGAAACAGTTGCCGCGGTGAATCGCGACCGCGGCGTGCATCAGGAAAAGCCAGACAACATTACGCGACTGTTCCATATCCCTCTTCTGCTTGTCGCCGTAAATCCTGTCATCCATCCACTCCCGGGAGCGGATCATCTTTTCCTCCACAGTACCGGAATGGTCAAACAAAACCTTGAACGCCGGTTTCCATGCCGCCGCATGTTCATATCCGCCATAACCGATGTCAATTTCCAGAAGATCGGATAAGATGAAATTCTGGAGATGCCTCGACTCATCCTGCGTGAAAAATGCCAGTTCATATTTCGCGGAGATTTCACGATGCATATATTCCATGACTTCCGCCATGGAATCACTCGAATCCAGTGCGATCACAAAATCCAGGTCCGAATGTTCATCGTGATACCCGTTTGCCCCGGACCCCACCTGAACCAGTGCAACGATTCTGCTGCACTCAGCGGCAATGGACAGGATGTAATCAAATACAGCCTGCCTGTCCTGAACATTGAAAACTTTCCCCATTCCCATACTTCCTCCGCAGATAACTTTTTCGCAGCAGCCATTCCTGCAAACCTTGATCCGTCATATCCAGTCTATTTGGAATTATTATTGGTTGCTTTCATCATGATATAGGAAGTAATACCACTTTTGTAAAAATCTTTCAACTTACCAACGCATTGATATCCCAGAGATTCGTAAAGTTTCCTTGCTTGTTGATTAAAGTCATCCACAGTGAGAAAGTATTTTGTTGAAGAATAATCAGAAGAGTTCTCTTCAAAATATTGGATTAACTGTTTCCCAATTCCAAGATTTCTGCATTCTTCTTTCACCGCCAATATGTGAAGATAGGGATAGCTGCCAAAAACGCCTTTGGGCATAAAATACATAAATCCCAGACAATCCCCATGATCATTCAGTGCGACAAACAACTCGCGCTGCGCCAATGCATGTAACAGTAAATCTGCAGCTTTTTGATAATTGCTGAAGTAGATAGTCCCCAGCCCTGTGTTTTGCAATATGTTTACGCAGAAAATAACGTGTTTCTCTTCTGCCTCTTTTATTACAATGTTCATCCGTATCACCGCCAAATCCAATCCGCTGATCGAAATATATCTTCCGAGATTCCTTGCCAATAAATATCCCTGCAAACCGTTATTTATCTTTATCCAGTAAGGAACGTACCTCCGCAATCGCACGAACCGTCAGTTCAACAGAACGATCAAGGAATGAAGCACATTCTTCTCTTGAGAAACC
>JAFZIG010000062.1 GCA_017554485.1 Acidaminococcaceae bacterium
CCTCTTTCCCTGTACCAGATCCAGGATAAATTCCGTGATGAGCGCCGGCCCCGTTTCGGTCTCATGCGCAGCCGCGAGTTTATTATGAAGGACGCGTATACATTTGACAAAGACGAAGCAGGCCTGAACAAGTCCTATCAGGACATGTATGACGCCTATTCAAAAATTTTCACCCGCTGCGGTCTGTCCTTCCGCCCGGTGGAAGCGGACAGCGGCGCTATCGGCGGCAGCGGTTCTCATGAGTTCATGGTGCTGGCGGATTCCGGGGAAGCTGAGATAAGCTACTGCACGCAGTGCGATTATGCGGCAGATACGGAAAAGGCGGAGCTGAACCTGGTTGAGGCTCCTGCAGAAGAAGCGCTGCCAAAAGAGAAGGTCGCCACGCCGGACTGCAAGACCATCGCGGATGTCTGCGCGTACCTGAAGCTTCCGGTAGAAAAATCCGTCAAAGCCGTTGCCTACGCCAGTGAAAAAGGCCTGATCCTCTGTTTTGTCAGGGGCGACCATGAGGTCAATGATATTAAAGTCATCAATACATGCGGCGTCAACCAGTTGGAGATGGCGTCTGCGGAACTGCTGGAAGCAGCAGGGACGGCAGGCGGCTACATGGGACCCTGCGGCATCGATCCGGAAAAGGCAATTGTAGTTTGTGACCAGACCGTCATGCAGATGCATAATTTCTGCTGCGGCGCTAATGAGGAAGGCTATCATTTTATCAACGTGAATCCGGGCCGGGATTTTACTCCCATGTATGTAGCAGATATTCGCCTGATGCAGGAAGGGGATCCCTGTCCCCATTGCGGAGGAAAGATTGCCAAGGCCCGTGGCATCGAAGTAGGACAGGTCTTCAAGCTGTTCACCAAGTACAGTGAAAAGCTCAATGCAACTTATCTGGATGAAAACGGGAAAGCCAATCCCATGTATATGGGCTGCTACGGTATCGGCGTTGGCCGTACCATGGCGGCGGCCGTGGAACAGAACAATGACAAGGACGGTATCATCTGGCCGGTGGAGATTGCGCCATTCCATGTGATCGTAGTGCCTATCAACATCAAAGATGAAGCCGTAAAAGAAAAAGTCTTTGCGATTTATGACACTCTTAAAAAAGCTGGGGTAGAAGTCATTTTGGATGACCGTGACGAGCGGCCCGGCGTTAAATTTAAGGACGCGGACCTGATCGGCTATCCATTACGCATGGTTATAGGCAAGAAGACGCTGGATAACGGGCAGATCGAAGTCAAAGCCCGCAAGACAGGGGAAATGAGAATGCTGCCTGCCGATGACTATGTCGAGGGAATTAAAGGTTTACTTGAAGATCTAAAAAAATAAAATTTGCGAAATAATTCCGGGGTGATGAACTTGGAAGCTTTGCTGAGTAATTTTATGAATTCCATTCAGGGTGCAATGCTGCTGCGGCTTTTACTGTCTGCATTATTGGGCGGCATTGTGGGTATGGAACGGGGCAGCGGTGACCGCCCTGCAGGGTTTCGCACCCATATTCTGGTCTGTGCCGGTTCGGCCCTGATCATGATGGTATCCATGTATGGGTTCGAAGGCTTTGACAAGGTCCCTTTTGAATATCCGAAGAACCGTGATTCAGCCCGCATTGCGGCACAGGTGGTAAGCGGCATCGGCTTTTTGGGCGCCGGCACAATTTTGCATGAAGGGATTACCGTCCGCGGCCTGACTACAGCGGCCAGTCTCTGGATGATTTCCGCTATAGGCCTGGCCACAGGGGCCGGCATGTATTCCATAAGTGTGGTTGCCACAATCATTACGTTTATCACGCTGACTGCCTTTCACAGTGTGGAAAAACGGTTTGCGGTCGCCAACAGTAAGTCTGACAGGAAGTATATCCGTGTCGTTTGTGCCAATATTCCCGGACGTGTGGCCGATGTTGCTGCTTTTCTTGCCCAGAGCGGCATCAGAGTAAAAACCATTAACGTACAGAACAGTTCTTTGAATGATAAAGTTGTACTGGAATTATACCTGAAATTTAGCAAGGAACTGGATTTGGGAACGATAATGGATGGTCTGCAGCAGATAGAAGGAGTTAAGTCCATTGAGAATGTAGGATAGTTTTTTATGAGGATGGTATATGAAGCCCTCTTATTTTTTGGTACCTGATGCGGAAAAAGTACGGTCTTTTTTCCGCTCTTTTTCTTTACCGAAGGAATATATAGCTGATTTGGAAGCAATCAGTATCAGTAAAATATGGATCGATGAAGCGGAAAACAGCTGGGAATTGCAGTATACTTCTGTAAAACCGACTGCTGCTGAGTTATTGGATGGATTATCTGATTATATTAAAAATGAGTTTGATTTAAATAAACTGTTTTGGAAGCCGCTGCGGATAGATGCTGAATTACCGCATCCGGAAGAAGAACCGATGCAGACAGCTGTATCTGCTGCTTCTGAATTGGGAACGTATCAGGAGTATATTCAGGATATTCCTTTGGAAGAGCCGCTGTCTGACGAAGATTGTGAAGCAGATCCAGCTATTGAAGAAGATGAAACATATCTCCAGGCATATAATGCCCTGTACGGGAAAAAGTTTGCGGACGGCTGTCTGTTCGGCAAAAATTTTCAGGCAAAAGAGATTGTTCCTTTGAATAAACTGACGGAAGCCAGACGTCATATTGTAATCCAGGGACATATCGGCACCCAGCGTGATAAAGATGATAAGCTGGTGGCCTTTACAGAGCGGGAAGTCCGGGGTCGTGGCAAAGATGCAGTCCGTTTATTGATTTCCTTCAATGTGGTGGATACCGACGGCGGTATTTATGCCAAGCTTTTCTTTGATGACTTTGATGAAGGGAAAGATTTTAAAAAGCAACTGAAACCTGGCTTGGAGCTACAGCTGATGGGGAATGCGGAACCGGACAAGTTCAATCATGATGCCATGACTTTTGCTCCAACTGCCATTAAGAGGATTGAGATAAAGCAGCGGGAAGATAACGCACCGGTAAAACGGGTGGAGTTGCATTGCCACACCAAAATGAGTAAACTGGATGCGATAATTCCTATGACGGATCTGATCAAAACAGCAATCCGTTTTGGTCATAAAGCGCTGGCCATTACTGACCACGGGGTAATACAAGCCTTTCCCTTCTGTGTGGATGCCGTGGAGGAAGCCGGCAGCGACTTAAAGCTTATCTATGGCTGTGAAGGATACCTGACCTCGGATGAAGATGGCAAAATCTTAAGGGAGGGTCTTTCCCATACCCATAAGATCCGTTCTAACCATATTATCATCCTGGCAAAGGATTATATAGGACTGCGGAATCTGTACAAACTGGTCACCCTGTCCCATCTAAGTTATCTGAATGGCAGCGGGGTCCATGCCCGGCCACTGATTCCACGTAGCATACTGGAAGAACTCCGGGAAGGGCTTTTATTGGGCAGCGCCTGTGAAATCGGGGAGCTGTACCAGGCGATAGAGCAGGGTAAATCCGAAGAAGAATTACTGAAAATAGCGGATTTTTATGATTACCTGGAGATACAGCCCCTTGGCAATAACGCATTTCTGGAACGTGAAGGACGTTTTACCCATGAACAGCTGATAGAACACAATAAACTGATTTACCGCCTGGCGAAAAAGCTTGGCAAGCTATGTGTGGCTACCTGTGATTCCCATTTCCTGAATCCCGAAGATGCAAGAATCCGCGCTATCCTGCAATACAGCCAGGGATATACCGATGCGGATATGCAGGCGCCTTTGTATTTTCGCACTACAGAGGAGATGCTGGCGGAATTTGCCTATTTTGATAAAGAGACCGCCTATGAAGTTTGCGTGATTAATCCGAATAAAATCGCAGATCAGATTCAACGAATCAAACCCGTACCGGACCGGGATCAGCTTTACTCGCCGGTGCTTCCCGGCGCGGAAGATGAAATCGTAAATTTATGTTATAAAAAAGCTCACCGTTATTATGGGGATGTATTGCCCAAGGTAGTAGAAGACAGGCTGAAAATGGAAATGGATGCCATTATCGGCAACGGTTATGCGGTTTTGTACGATATTGCACATAAGCTGGTGAAGCATTCCATGGATGAAGGCTATCTGGTTGGGTCCCGGGGATCGGTTGGATCCAGTCTGGTAGCCTGTATGACAGATATTACGGAAGTGAATCCGCTGATACCCCATTACCGCTGTCCCAGGTGCCGGCATACCGAGTTTTTCGAACACGGTGAATATGCCAGTGGTTTTGACATGCCTCCCAAAGCCTGTCCCGACTGTGGAACCGATATGGCCCGTGACGGCCATAACATTCCCTTTGCGGTGTTCATGGGTTTTCATGGGGAAAAGGTACCTGATATTGATTTGAACTTTTCAGATGAATACCAGCACAGAGCCCATAAATATACGGAAGAGTTATTCGGACGAGATAATGTCTGCCGGGCCGGAACCATAGCCACTGTGGCGCCAAAGACAGCCTGGTCTTATGCAAAGAAATATTTTGAAGAGCATAATATTCCTGCCCATCCGGCCTATGTGGAAAGTTTTATTGCCGGCCTGAACGGTGTGAAACGCACCACAGGGCAGCACCCGGCGGGAATCATGGTCATCCCGAGGGATATGGATATCCATTATATGACGCCCATGAGCCATCCTGCCGATGATAAAGGCAGTAATATCATTACAACGCATTACGACTATCATTCTATCAATGACCGCCTGGTAAAACTGGATATCCTGGGCCACGTAGACCCTACCATGATCAAGCGCCTGGAAGAATTTACCGGTATAAACGCCACAGACATACCCGTGGGAGATCCGGATACCATGTCCATCTTTTCTTCCACTGAAAAGCTGGGCGTGACGCCGGATCAGATCGGGACTAATGTGGGGACCCTGGGCATACCGGAATGCGGGACCCGTTTTACGCTGGATATGATCCATGAGCTGAAGCCCCGGCTGTTCAGCGATATCGTCCGGGTATCCGGTTATTCCCACGGCACCAATGTGTGGATCGGCAACGCTAAGGACCTGATAGAGTCCGGACATCCGGTGGAACAGACTATTTCCACCCGGGATGACGTGATGACCTCCTTGATTGCCAGAGGCGTAGATCCGGCTATCGCCTTTAAAACCATGGAATACGTACGCAAAGGGAAGGCTGCCAAAAAAGGTTTGGAACCGGCTATGCGGGAAGCCATGGAAAAAGCCCATGTCCCGGAATGGTACATGAAGTCCTGTGAGACTGTCCAATATCTGTTCCCTAAAGCCCATGCGGTTGCTTATGTGTTAAACGCGTACCGGATCGCCTATTGCAAGGTACACTATCCCCTGGCATATTATGCAGCGTATTTTTCCCAGCGAGCCGATGTGGATGCAACATTTATTGTCAAAGGAGAAGATTTCATCCGTCAGTATATTAAAAATGTCGACTTACAGGGTAAGGAAGCCAAGGCTGTGGATAAAGATAATGTGATTTACCTGCAGCTGGTTTTGGAGATGCTGTCCAGAGGTTTTGTCTTTTATCCCATCGACCTGTACAAATCCCATGCGTACCAGTTCCGTCCGGAAGATGAGAAAGGCATACGTATCCCGCTGTGCTGCCTGCCCGGTGTAGGAAGAGGCGTGGCTCGGACGCTGTCCTTAACGGTAAAGAACAGTGAACGGGATTTTATTTCTCAGGAAGACCTGCTTTCCTGCTGCAGACAGACGGAACAGCTCGTCCTGGATAAGGCTGCCAGACGGGAAGAACTGCTGCCGGAAGAGGAAGAACTGGGACATGTGGGACAAACTGCTTTGGATGCACTGGCTGATATCGGTGCACTTGGTGATATGCCGGTAAGTAATCAGATGGATTTGTTCAGTTTCTGTTAATTTTTCATTAATTCTGCAAAGTTTTTTTTAAAATACTTTGCAATTATGGTTTTTAGTGCTATAATATGTAAAGAAAATTTATGAAGTGCTGAGAAAGAGTGGGTGCAAAACCCGCTCTTTCGTTATATTTGGAAAATTTTATACAGGGAGTGAAGCCATGAAACGTGAGGAAGTAGAGGAATTTGTCAGAAAGCTGATCGTGCCTATACTGAAAGATACCGGTATTACGCTGGTCGATGTAGAATATGTACGTGAAAAGGACTGGTATCTTCGTATCTTTATTGATAAACCGAAGGGCATCGAGATCGATGACTGTCAGTTTGTCAGCGAGAAGCTGGCAGAAGTTCTGGATGAGAAAGACCCGATTAAAGAAAAGTATTATCTGGAAGTTTCCTCTCCAGGTATTGACCGTCCGCTGAAAAAGGATACTGATTTTACAGCACATTATGGGAAAAAAGTCGATATCCAGTTTTTTGCTCCCCTGGAAGATAATAAGGAACTGACCGGGATACTGCTTTCCCACACCGAAACAGAAATTGAAGTGAAACGAATCCTGAAAGGCAGGGAAGACAAAAATCCGGTAAAAATTGAACGTAAACTGATAGCATCCATCAGGCCGCATATTGATTTTTAAGGAGGAATTGAAAAAGTGAGCTCAGAGTTCGTGCAGGCAATTGAAGCATTGGGTAAAGAAAAGGGAATCAATTCGGAGATATTGTTTCAGGCTGTGGAAGAGGCCGTAGTAAGCGCGTATAAAAAGAATTACGACAGTTCCCAGAACGTGCGTGTGGAAATGTCAAAAACCACCGGGGAATTCCATGTGTTTGAACAGCGTAAGGTTGTGGAACAGGTGGTAAAACCCCATGATGAAATTTCACTGGAAGAAGCACAGAAAATGAATCCCAATTATATTTTGGGTGATATCGTAGAACAGGAAGTATTCCCAAAGAATTTCAGCCGTGTGGCTGTGCAGAATGCCAAGCAGATTATCCTGCAACGTATCCGGGAAGCGGAACGGAACATGGTCTATGACAAGTTTTCGGAACGGGAAGATGATATTGTCAACGGCTCCATCCAGCGTGTGGAGCGGGGTACCGTATACGTGGACCTAGGTTCCACAGAAGGCCTGCTGATGGCTAACGAACAGGTTCCCGCGGAACGGTATCTGCCCCATGACCGTATGAAATTTTATATTATTGAGGTGAAGAAAACCGGGAAAGGTCCTCAGATTATGCTGTCCCGTACCCATCCCGGCCTGCTGAAGCGACTGTTTGAACTGGAGGTACCGGAAATCCATGACGGGATCGTGGAACTGCGGTCCGTAGCCAGGGAAGCGGGAATGCGCTCCAAAATCGCAGTTTATTCCAACGATGAAAAGGTTGATCCTGTGGGCTCCTGCGTAGGACACAAAGGCATGCGCGTGCAGAATATTGTCAATGAACTGCGTGGTGAAAAGATTGATATTGTGAAATTTAATCCGAACCCGGCCCAGTATGTGGCCAATGCGCTGTCGCCTGCCCAGGTGATCAGTGCGGTTGCCAGCGATACGGAAAAGATTTGCTGGGTCGTGGTTCCCGATTACCAGCTTTCGCTGGCTATTGGCAAAGAAGGGCAGAATGCCCGTCTGGCTGCCAAACTGACCGGCTGGAAAATAGATATCAAACCGGAATCTCAGGTGGAAAACGATGAGCCGGTACAGGAAGGGAGCGGTGAAGAAGCGTGAAAGTAAAGAAAATCCCGCAGCGCAAATGTGTTGGCTGCGGGGAAATGAAGTCTAAGAAGGAGCTGATTCGCGTTGTCCGTTCTCCCGAAGGATATATATCATTGGACCTGACCGGAAAAAAGGCAGGCCGTGGCGCTTATGTGTGTCCGGATAAGGAATGCATAGCCAAAGCTTACAAGGCCCACCGCCTGGAAAAAGCCCTGGATAAGCAGATTAATGATGATGTGTATAAGAAACTCCTGGAGGAAATGAAGCATGAGTGAAAAAGATGTGGCCGGTGCGTTGGGGCTGGCACAGAAAGCAGGGAAAATTTCTTCCGGGGACCTGGGCGTAAAGGATGCGCTGTCGGGAGGCAAGGCAAAGCTCCTTATTATCGCAGCCGATGCATCGCCCAATACAGTGAAGGAACTGAAGTTTCTGGCAGACAAAGCATTCGTGCCTGTGATTACCTGTATGCAGCGTACAGAATTGGGACTCTGTATAGGCAAGGCGCCCCGGGCAGCGGTTGCTGTACTGGACAAAGGGTTTGCCGGACTGCTTATGAAAAAGTGGAACGTGTGATAGAAGCTGGAGGTAGCTGAATGGGGAAGAAACGAATTTTCGAGATAGCAAAAGAATATGGGGTTAAAAGCCCTGAGATCATAGAACTGCTGGCCAAACATAACATAAGTAAAACGAATTTCAGCAGCGTGGATGACAGCGAAGCGGCCATCATAAGTGCTGCGTTTTCCAAAAAAGGTGTTAACCAGGGAAAGCCGCAGCCCGCGCCCAAACCCGAAAAACCGCAAATGGCAGGTAAGCCGGAAAAACCGCAACCTGCCGCGACTCCCGCTTCCGTTAAGCCAAGGCCGGAAAAAGCCGAACGGCCTTCCATGATTGTCAAACCGGTTATTATGACCGTTGAGACAAACGCGGAAGGTAAAAGTACCATTACCCATAACGCATTACGGAAAGATAAACAGGATAATCAGACTGCTCCGGTTTCTGCTGCAGGGCAAAATGCAACTGCTGCGCAGCGTTCCACGGTGAATACGGATGGCAAGAACAAGTACCGCAATGCGCCGAATAACAAGAATATAATTAACCATGACGGGAGAAACGTTAAGCCTGTACAGGGTGTCCCGGCTTCTGTAAAAGCGACAGATAAACCTGTCGGAGCAGGACAGCATAATACTGATCGCAATTTGAATGCCGCTCAGAACCGAAACATACAGAACCGCCCTGTAAATGCGCAGGGAAACTATAATCGGCCCAACCAAAACCAAAATCAGGATTTTAACCGTCAGGGACAACAGGGTCAGGGTTTCAATCGTCAGGGCGGATTTAACAGGGACCGCCAGGGACAACAGGGTCAGGGTTTCAATCGTCAGGGCGGGTTTAACAGGGACCGTCAGGGACAGCAAGGACAGGCTCAGGGCCAGGGCTTCAACCGTCAGGGCGGGTTTAACAGGAACCGTCAGGGACAGCAAGGACAGGTTCAGGGCCAGGGTTTCAACCGCCAGGGCGGAGGCTTTACTAAAGACCGCATGATGGATAAAGACGGTAACCAGGGCAATAAATTTGGCAGCCGTCAGGGCAACCGCGGCAATGCCGGGAACAAGAAACCGGCAGCCGGTTTTGATGACATACCCCGCGGCAAGGAAAGCCGTGAGAAATACAACAAAAAACATGAAAAACAGCTGAAAGGATCCTATGCTTCACGTGACAGCCGGCCCATGCGCAGTGCCGATCACATGCGTCCCGTAAAGCATATGAAATCTAAAACAGGTACGCCTATACGCAATGAACAGCATGCTCCTGTTGTACGTCCCACCATGGTACAGATTGCAGAGTCCATCAACGTACAGGAATTTGCCAAACTGATTAAACGGGAAGTAGCGGAAGTAATCAAAAGTCTGTTCCTGTTAGGGGAAATGGTAACCATCAATCAGGATATTGATTTTGATACTGCGACGCTGGTAGGCAATGAATTTGGCGTAGATGTTCAACCGCTGCCGCCAGAAGAAGATCCCACCGAAATTCCTGAAATAGATGACGATCCGGCAGACCAGGTAATTCGTCCTCCTGTTGTAACGGTTATGGGTCATGTAGACCACGGCAAAACCTCGTTGCTGGATGCTATCCGCAAGACTCATGTGACTGCCCGGGAAGCTGGCGGTATCACCCAGCATATCGGTGCGTATACAGTAAATACCAATGGCAAAAAAATTACCTTCCTGGATACACCGGGTCATGAAGCTTTTACAGCTATGCGCGCCCGGGGCGCCCAGTGTACGGATATTTCTATCCTGGTTGTGGCGGCAGACGACGGCGTGATGCCCCAGACCGTGGAGGCCATCAATCATTCCAAAGCTGCCGGCGTGCCCATTATCGTGGCTATCAATAAAATGGATAAACCGGCCGCCAATCCGGAACATGTTAAACAACAACTGTCTGAAATGGAACTGATTCCCGAAGACTGGGGCGGCGACACCATCATGGTTCCCGTCTCTGCCCATTCCCATCAGGGCATTGACGACCTGCTGGAAATGATTCTGCTGGTAGCGGAAGTCAAAGAGCTGAAAGCTAATCCGAAGCTGCCTGCCCATGGCACCATCGTGGAAGCCAAACTGGATAAAGGCCGGGGACCGGTTGCTACCGTTCTGGTGCAGCGCGGTACACTGACCATCGGTGACTATATTATCGCAGGAACAACCCATGGGCGGGTGCGAGCCCTGATCAACGACCGTGGTGAAAAAGTACGTAAAGCTGGTCCTTCCACGCCTGTGGAAGTCCTGGGTTTGAATGAAGTTCCTCAGGCCGGCGATATTCTGGATGCGGCAGATGAAAAGATTGTCCGCAGTGTAGCGGAAAAACGTATCGCCAAAGCCAAAGCGGAACAGCAGAAGGCCGCCAAGGTATCCCTGGACGATATCTTCAGCCGTATCAAAGAAGGCGAGCTGAAAGAACTGAACATTGTAGTCAAGGCTGACGTGCAGGGGTCTGTTGAAGCGTTGTGCGCTTCTTTGGTCAAGATTCAGAATGAAGAAGTAAAAGTATCCGTTGTCCATTCCGGTGTAGGCGCTATCAACGAATCGGACGTCATGCTTGCTTCGGCTGCCAATGCGCTGATCATCGGCTTCAACGTACGACCGGATGCCAATGCCCGCAAGCTTGCGGAAAGTGAAAAAGTTGATATCCGTCCGTACCGCGTCATCTATGATGCAATTAATGACGTAGAAGCCGCTATCAAAGGCATGCTGGCCCCGAAATTTGAAGAAGATGTGATCGGTCGCGTGGAAGTCCGCCAGGTCATCACGATTTCCAAGATGATCATTGCGGGCTGCTATGTAACGGAAGGCAAAGTCACTAATAACGCGAAGATCCGTGTGGTGCGCGACGGTATCGTCATTGCCGAGGACGAAATGGAATCCCTGCGCCGCTTCAAGGATGATGTGAAGGAAGTTGCTGCCGGTTACGAATGCGGCATCACCCTGGCAAAATTCCATGATATCAAGGAAGGGGATCAGTTCGAAGTCTATGTTATGAAAGAAGTGGCTCCCAAATAAGGGAATATGTATAGGTGAGTTATGGCCAGATTACGAGTTGAAAAGGTGCAGGAGGCCATCCAGCACGAAATTTCCAATATGCTTTTGTTGGATATCAAAGATCCGCGCATCAAGCTGGTGACCATTACGGGAGTGGATCTTACCGACGACATGAGCCAGGCCAAAATATATGTCAGTCTGTACGGTTCTGCGGAACAACAGGAACAGGCGTGGAAAGCATTGAATAAAGCCAAAGGCTTCCTGCGGACAGAAATCGCCAAGCGTATCTGTCTGCGTTTCGCACCGGATTTGATCCTAGAGAAAGACACGTCCTGGGAATACGGTGCGCATATCGACAGCTTATTGCGCCAGATTAAAGACAGTGAAGGAAACAAAAATGAGTAAGAACTGTTCATTAGCGAAAACAGGCGAGCTGCTGCAGGCAGCACAGAAACTGGTGATTGTCAGCCATGTCAGTCCGGACGGTGATACCCTAGGATCGTCCCTGGCCCTGATGCACGCGTTGCGTACGTTGGGGAAAGACATAATTATGAACGTTGACGATGACATTTCCACCGTGTATTCATTCCTTCCCGGTATTGAGATGTACCGCCGTTTTGCTCAAGATGAAATAGTGGACACCGACCTCTTGGTTATTATTGACGCCAGTTCTGCGGACAGGGCGGGCAATGCCATGAATGTTGTCAAACCCCGCGCCATCCTCAATATCGATCACCACAAGACCAATACGCGGTTCGCGGATTACCTGTATCTGGATTCGGATGCTGCCGCCACGGCTGAGATTATTTACAGCCTGTTGAAGGAAATGGAAATTGAGCTTACCACGGACATTGCAACCTGTATCTACGAAGGCATCTATACGGATACAGGCTCCTTCAAATATTCCAACACTACTTCCAATACATTGAAGACGGCTGCCGAATTATTAAATTACGGGGTAAATCCCAGCCTGATCTCGGACAATATGGAATTAAAATCCCGCACCCAGATGGAAATGCTGCGGAAAGTGCTGGAGACACTGACCTTTTTACAGGATGGGAAAATCGCTTACATTGAAATCGCCCAGGAATTATATGACCACAATGTAGACACGGATGCCTTTATCTCCTATCCCCGTTATGTGGAGGGAGTGGAGATAGCACTGTTGTTTAAACAGGTGGAAGACAACCTGACCCGGGTCAGCTTCCGTTCCAAATCCATTGATGTAGCGAAGATTGCCCTGTCCTTTGGCGGCGGTGGTCACCAGAAAGCGGCAGGGTGCAGTATTTACGCTCCTATGGAAGAAGCGAAGAAAACCGTCTTACAGGTAGTCGAGGACCTCTTTTTATGACAGATGGTATTATCAACGTTTTTAAGCCGCCAGGTCTCACATCCCATGACGTGGTAAACCGGATCAGGCGTATTTACGGAACCAGGAAAGCCGGCCATTCCGGCACACTGGATCCGGATGCTGCCGGTGTCTTGCCGGTTTTTATCGGCAACGCTACCCGTCTGCTGGAATATGCTGCTACGGACAGGAAACGCTATCGTGCCGAAGGCCTGTTAGGAATCCGAACGGAGACAGGGGATGTAAGCGGAAAAGTACTGGAACGAAAACCAGTTCCGGATATCTCTGCGGAAGCCTTTGCAGCCTGCCTGACTGGTTTCCTGGGTACCATCATGCAGGTTCCTCCCATGTATTCTGCCATAAAAGTTAAGGGCAAAAAACTTTACGAATATGCCAGGCAGGGCATTGCCGTTGAGCGGGTAGCCCGCCCGGTGGAAATTTTCAAACTGGAACTGGTCAGTTTTCGGCTGCCTCGTTTTACGCTGGATGTGGACTGTTCCAAAGGTACGTATATTCGGACGTTGCTGGAAGATATCGGTGCGTCCCTGGGCACCTGTGCTACGCTGGAAAGACTGGTCCGTACCCGGGCCGGTAAATTTTCTGCTGAAGACGCCCATACTCTGGAAGAGATTGCAGACAGACCAGAGCAGATACTGCTTCCCATGGAAACAGCCATTGCGGAAATGCAGACATTGCAGGTCAACGAACTGCAGGCCTTCCGGATCACCAGCGGGGTGCAGACGACGCTGAAAGGCACGCTGCCAGGACGATATAGTCTCTGGTACCGGGAACAGTTTTTGGGTGTTGTGAAGGTTGAAGATGAGATTGTGAAACCGGAAAAAATTTTATTCCCTATAGCCAGGCCTAAAGACCCTGCTGAGGGACAATAGTTCAATTATACTGCGCTGTCCGAGACGGGACAGCGTATAGTCCCATATAATTAGGAATCATTTAAACCTACAATTATGGAAATCGTAAAACACTTTTATTTAAATGAACAGGAAACAGAAAAATACAGTATGGTACCCTGTGTAATTGCCATGGGTACTTTTGACGGACTGCACAAAGGGCACAGGGATGTAATTGACACCGCTGCTTCTTACGCAGCAGAGCATCATCTTCGACTTGCAGTGTTTACTTTCAGTAATCACCCTTATGCCGCTATCCGTCCTTCCGCAATTCCGCAGTCATTGCTGTCCCCAGAAGAAAAAATCAGGCTTCTGAAACTGTGGGGCGTAGATTTACTGATCGATGTTCCCTTTAACAAACAGCTTTCGATTTTGTCGCCTGATTCTTTTTTACAGAAGTTAAAACGATTTAATTATGCCTGTCTGGTCTGCGGGGTTAACTTTTCCTACGGATTCAAGGGGACAGGGAACATCGATTCCCTGAAGAATGCAGGGGAAGAGCAGGGCTTTGACGTTATGGTCAGGCCGCTGCTGGAATACAAACATAAAATCATCAGCAGCACCCGCATACGCCGCGCCATTGCGGAAGGAAATCTCCGTGACGCAGAGGCCATGCTGGGACGTTTCTGCAGCGTGGAGGGCATTGTCCATAAAGGATTCCAGCGGGGCCGGAAGATCGGTTTTCCCACGGCTAACCTGTATGTGAACCGGAGCGGTTCCGCCCTTCCGCCTTCCGGGGTTTATGCGCTGCAGGTCCGGGACGGGGACAAACTCTACAATGGGGTAGGCAACCTGGGCATGAACCCGACCTTTGATGATGTGGTTCGGGAAGTCCTAGAAGTGCATTTGTTTAACTGTAATGAAGATTTATATGGTCATATTTTAGAAGCTTCGTTTTGCCGCTTTATCCGGCTTGAGCGGCGCTTTCCTTCGGTGGCAGAGTTAAAAGCGCAGCTAGAACTGGATAAGACGGAAGCTCTAAACTGGTTCGCGGCCCAGATTCATGAACAGTGAAACTGCCAAGATAAAGAGCTGTGAAATACTTTTGCAGTAGTTTATTTTACTGGAAACAGTTTCTTTATCCGATATATAAAAATTTATTTGCATTTTATCTTTTTGTATGCTACAATACATCAGTATCCTAACCGGGACTACGAAGAGCGCTTCTCCAACGCCTGCCTGGTTCCGGTCGGACAATACTTTTTTATGGAGGTTTGTTACTATGTTAACAACAGAAGAAAAACAGGCAATTATCAAAGAACATGCCCGTCACGAAGGAGACACCGGTTCTCCGGAAGTACAGATTGCGGTTCTTTCCACCCGCATTGCAGCACTCACCGAACACCTGAAAACCAACAAGAAAGACCATCATTCCCGCCGCGGTCTGCTGAAGATGGTTGGCCAGCGTCGTGGCCTGCTGAACTACCTGCAGAAAAAAGATATCGAACGGTATCGTGCAATCATTGCCAAACTGAATATCCGTAAGTAATCTTTGCAAACCGGAAAGGCCCGCTGAAAAAATGCGGGTCTTTTTTTGCTTTTTTACAATGTACATTTGTTTTTTTTAAATAATTTATGTATAATATAACAAGGTATTTCGGAGGACGTATGGAAATTAGTTGGGAAGGTAAGATCAGTTGGGTCAGAAAACACAGCGCTGCGGATGCTGCGGGTATCAAAGCCGGTGAATCCCTTTGCGCGGTTAACGGCATGCCGCTGCGTGACATACTGGATGTCAGCTTTGCAGCCGCTGATTACGAACCGGTACTGTCAGTGCGGGGAGCAGATGGGACAGTACGTGAAGTTCCCGTTCCCAAAGAAATTGATGAAGACCTGGGAATTTCCTTTGAAAGTGCTGTATTTGATAACGTACGCCTCTGTCACAACCGTTGTGTGTTCTGTTTTGTGGACCGTATGATTCCCGGCCTGCGCAAGGGGCTTTATGTCCGGGACGATGATTACCGTTTATCTTTTCTATATGGTAACTTTGTAACCCTGACCAATTGGACAGAGGAAGATTTTGAACGTGTTGTCCGGAATCATATGTCTCCCTTATATGTGTCCGTCCATGCAACCGACCCGGCTGTCCGGCAGGCGATGATGAAGAACAGGCATTCCGGGGAAATCATGGATAAGCTGCAGCGCCTGTTTGCCGCAGGTATCCATATCCATGCGCAGATTGTCTGCTGTCCCGGTTGGAATGACGGTGCGGTTTTGGAAAAGTCGTACAGAGACCTTGTGGCGCTGGCGGATTACGTGGAAGATATGGCTGTGGTGCCGGTAGGCATTACGAAAAATAAGAAAGGTTTGCCAGATCTGCGTCTCTTCAGTAAAGAGGATGCCGCAGTTGTGGTGGAAACTGTGACCCGCTGGCAGGAAGAATGCCGCCGGCGTCTTGGCCGTTCCTTTGTATATCTGGGCGATGAGTTTTATATCCTGGCTGGGCAGAAGCTGCCGCCGGTGGACTGGTATGACGGTTTCCCCCAGCTGGAGAACGGAATAGGGCTCACCCAGAATTTTCTTACGGAATGGGAAAAGGCGATGCAGCGCCGCCCGGACGGTCTGTACCCGGGCCATACGAATTTTGTCATCCCGGTTGGCGTTTCCGCGGCAACCCTGCTACAGCCTGCCATAGAGGCATTTAACCTGCGCTACCGTACGGCGAACCGAATTGTTCCGGTTGTCAATAACTTTTTCGGTCATACGGTGAACGTGACTGGTTTATTGACCGGTTCCGATATTCTGGCTCAGCTCCCGGAAGGAAATCCGGTTATTCTGCCTTCTGTTGCGTTGAACCAGGACAATCTCTTCCTGGATGATATGCCGCTGGCTGAATTTATGCGCAGAAGAGGCGGGAACGTCAAAATTGCCAAAGGCGCGTCCGAATTATATAACCTGCTGCTGGAACAGCCGTTGCCGCATAAAGGTACTGCAGCCAGAAATTCTGTTCCGGAGCGGGGAATGGGTGCTTCCGGAAATAATACGGAATATGTGAAACAGTTTTAAGGAAAAAGCTATGAAAGATTTTGGAATGTTGCACGTATATACCGGAACTGGTAAAGGCAAAACCTCCGCAGCGTTGGGACTTGCCCTGCGGGCTGTGGGCCACAACGCAAAAGTGATCATGATTTGTTTTATGAAAGGCGATGTTACTTATGGGGAAGCTCAGGCCTTTCATTTTCTGCCGAACTTTACTATAAAGCAGATGGGCCGGGACAGCTTCGTCAATTTCCGTAACCCTGATCCCGTTGATATTAAAATGGCTCAGGACGCTTGGAAAGAAGGAAAGCGTATCCTGTTAGACCGGGAAACCGACGTTTTGATTTTAGATGAGATTAATTTAGCTATGGCTAAAAAATTATTAGATACACAGGAAGTTGTCGCATTTCTGCATGAATACCGCAAAAAGACGGAAGTCATCTGTACTGGGAGAGAAGCACCTAAGGAACTGATAGACGAAGCGGATCTGGTAACAGATATGCAGGAAGTCAAACATTATTTTACGGAAAAGAATATTACGATTCGTGACGGAATCGATCACTGAAACAGTACATCGCGCTGCTGTTTTCCGGTCAGGCTGCAGAGTGCAGGCGGCTAAACAAATAAACAGTATCAAGAATTGTTTATAGAAAGAAAAAAGGAAGTCAGAGGAAACCTGTTATGGCAAAACCGATTGTCGCTATTGTAGGCAGGCCGAACGTTGGTAAATCAACCTTGTTCAATGTGCTGGCCAATGAACGTATTTCAATTGTAGAAGATATTCCCGGCGTTACCCGTGACCGGCTTTACGCTACTGCAGAGTGGCTGGACCGGGAATTTGTGATTATCGATACCGGCGGGATTGAAATTGCCAACACCGATAAGATTGCTATTTCCATCCGGGAGCAGGCACAGATCGCTATCCGGGAAGCAGATGTGATTTTATTCGTCTGCGATGCCCGTACCGGCATTACAGACGAAGACGCAGAAGTAGCCAAACTGCTGCGGAAATCCAAAAAGCCTATCGTCCTTGCGGTTAACAAGGCGGATTCCTTTAAACAGGAAATGGAAATCTTTGAATTCTATAATTTAGGGTTAGGTGAGCCCATTCCCATCTCCGCAGCCAATCATCTGGGGTTGGGTGACATGTTGGATACTATCATGGACAGGGTTCAGCAGACAGTACCCCAGTTAAACGAGGAAGACGAGGATGAAATCAAGGTTGCCCTGATAGGCAGACCAAATGTAGGGAAATCTTCCATCTTCAATGCACTTGTAGGGGAAGAACGCTCCATTGTCAGCGATCAGGCCGGTACTACCCGGGACGCTATCGACACACCGGTGGTAAAAGATGGGCAGCGTTACCTGTTCATAGATACAGCAGGTATGCGCCGAAAAGGCAAAATTGAGGAGCTGATTGAAAAATACAGTATAGTCCGCTCCCTGCGTGCCGTTGACCGTTCCGATGTAGTGCTAATGGTTATCGACGCCGTAGAAGGTGTCACTGAGCAGGATAAAAAAATAGTCGGTTATGCCCATGACGCAGGCAAAGGCGTTATCCTGGTGGTCAATAAATGGGATTTATATAAGAAAGATACCAGCTCAACACTGCGTTATACGGAAGAGTTACGGAAGGAACTGGTATTTCTTCAATATGCTCCGGTGGTATATGTTTCGGCTGTTACCATGCAGCGTATTAACCGGCTCCCGGAAGTCATTAAATTTGTAGCGGAACAGAATGCTATGCGTATCTCCACTTCAGTCATCAACCAGGTCATCGAAGACGCCTGTGCAGTCAACCCGCCGCCCACAGACAAAGGCCGTCAGCTGAAAATTTATTTTGTCACCCAGGTGAAAATCAAACCGCCGACTTTTGTCCTGTTTGTCAACAACCCAGAGATAATGCATTTTTCCTATCAGCGTTACCTGGAAAATAAACTAAGGGAGTCTTTCGGTTTTGAAGGGACACCCATCCAGATGATCATCCGGGCAAAGAATGAAGAAGACTTATAAAGGAGTTCTTGCGCATGAATTATCTGTTAGTTATCGGCGGTTTCTTGCTGGGGTATGTGTTTGGCTCTATACCCTGCGGATTATGGCTGGTACAGGCATTTCACGGTATTGATATCCGTAATTATGGGAGCGGCAATATCGGTACAACTAACGTATTTCGTACGGTAGGCCCGAAAACGGCGGCGGCCGTACTGATCGGGGATATGCTGAAAGGTATTCTGGCGTTATACATCATAGCAAAATTTGCAGATGATCCGTCTATTGTGGCATTAACCGCATTAGGCGCACTTCTTGGACATAATTATTCGCTGTTCCTTGGTTTTAAAGGAGGCAAAGGTGTGGCGACCGGACTGGGACTTTTCCTATACATGCTTCCCTGGGGAGCCGTGGCCGGTTTTGCTGTATGGTCCGTTATCGTGCTGATTACCCGTTATGTGTCATTAGGATCCATCGTTGCGGCAATCGTGGCCGCAGCTACAGGCTGGTACCTGCAATACCCGGTGCCGTACGCAGTATTCGGAATGTTGGCCTGCCTGTTTGTCATCATCCGGCATAAAGATAATATCAAACGGTTGTTGGACGGTACGGAAAGCAAAATCAAACCTGGACACATGAAAGACAAAAATTAGCACTGGAAACAAGCGATAGTTTTTGTTTGATGTAACGTTTAATAATAAGTTGAAAAGATTCAACAATGCTAACTGGATTTTAGGAAAAGGAGAAAATGATTATGGGACGAAACAGAATTACAGATCTGAATGCAGCAGCAAACAAACCCGGTTACGAAAAAACATCATTTTATCTTGTTAAAGAAGATATTTTACCGGAAGCAATCAAAAAAACAATTAAAGTAAAAGAAATCCTGAAACGCGGTGAAGTCAAGACTATCAATGAAGCAGTGGAGCGCATGGAACTGAGCCGCAGCGCCTATTATAAATACAAAGATTATGTTTTCCCATTTTATGAAGCCAGTAAAGATAAAATCATTACGCTGTCTTTGTTGCTGGAACATAAAACAGGGGTGCTGTCCCGTGTCCTGAACCTGATTGCAACGGATTCCGGTAGCATCATGACCATTAACCAGGGTATTCCCTTGCAGGGCGTGGCCAATACTACTATCTCCATTGAGACCAAAAACATGTCGGTAGATCTGGAAGCGCTGTTGGATAAACTGCGCATGATAGACGGAGTCAAACGTCTGGAAGTTTTGGGACAAGTTTGATATATTTTTGAGCAACAAACAAAACCGTTTGCTCCAATAAATTGAAAAATATATATTAATAAATTTAATTTGAGGGAGAAGGTATTCATGGAAAAAACTGTCAAAATTGGTCTATTGGGCTGCGGCACCGTTGGCGGCGGCGTCATCATCGTCCTGAATAAAAACAAGGAGGACATCGCCAAAAAAGCCGGTTGCAACATTGAAGTGAAAACGGTCCTTGTCCGGGACAAGGACAAACTAAAACCGGAAATTGAAAAATACAATATCGGCTATACAGACAATCTGGATGACATCTTAAATGATCCGGAAATTGATATCGTCGTGGAACTGATCGGTCGCGTGCATCCGGCCAAAGAATATATCGAAGCAGCGCTGCAGCATGGCAAACATGTGGTGACCGCCAACAAAGACGTGTTGGCGGATTACGGCAAATTACTGTTTAACCTGGCCGCGGAGAAGAAAGCAGACTTCCAGTTTGAAGGTGCGGTAGGCGGTGGCATTCCTATCATCCGTCCTCTGCGGGCCTGCCTGGCAGCCAACAAGATTTCCAGCCTTATGGGCATTATCAACGGCACCACAAACTATATGCTGACCCGGATGACGGAAGCGGGGCTTTCCTATGAAGCCGCCTTGGCGGAAGCCCAGGCTAAAGGCTATGCGGAATCCGATCCCACCGCTGACGTGGAAGGGCTGGACGCCGCCCGCAAGATCGCTGTGCTGGCATCCCTGGCCTTTAACACGCCGCTGACACTGAAAGATGTGCATGTGGAAGGCATCGATAACGTCGATGCCTGCGATATAGAATACGCCAGGGATTTGGGCTATATTGTGAAACTTTTGGGCGTGGCGAAAAACGATCCGGAGAACGGCATCACTGCCAACGTGTATCCCGTCATGCTGCCCAAGAACCATCCCCTGGCCAGTGTTAACGATGTGTACAACGCCATTTATGTTAACGGCGACGCAGTAGGGGATGCCATGTTCATGGGCCGCGGCGCCGGACGTCTGCCTACCGCCAGCGCGGTCTGCAGCGATATCATCGATACGGCCCGCAATATCCGTTTCAACGCCTGTGGCCGCATTTACAGCAACCTTTTTGAAAAAAAGAAAATGTGCCCGCCGGACAAAGAAATGGCTCCCTGCTATTTCCGCCTGCTGGTCACGGACCGGCCCGGCGTACTGGCCGCCATCGCTTCCACCTTTGCGGCGCAGCAGATGAGCATCGCTTCCGTAATCCAGAAAAATGTAGTGGAGAATGGACTTGCGGAACTGATCATTATTACCTACAAAGTCAGCCGCATGAGCCTGGAACTTTCCCTGCGTACATTGGAAGTACTGCCGGTTGTAAAAAAAGTCTGCAGTGTGCTGCGGGTTGAAGACCCGAATTTATAATCTTTACGGAGTATACTATGAAAAAATCAGTAACCGTCCGGGTTCCCGCAACATCTGCCAACTGCGGACCCGGTTTCGACAGTCTCGGCTTAGCGTTAACATTATATAATGAATTCGCCTTTACCATTTCTGATGAACAATTCGGTTTTACCTTGGAAGTAGAAGGCGAGGGAAAAGACAGCTTTCACGCTTCCGGACGCAATATGGCTTTTGCCTCGTTCCTTGCGGTATGGAATAAAGTTACAGACCATAAACGTATCGGCATTGATATGCAAATGTGGAACCAGGTTCCCAAAAGCCGGGGACTGGGAAGCAGCTCCACTGCCATCGTGGCAGGTGTCACCGCTGCCAGTATTTTGAGTGGGGCAAACCTGACTCAGGATGAGATCCTGCAGGAAGCTAATAAGCTGGAAGGACATCCGGACAACGTAGCGCCTGCCATTTACGGCGGCTTTACTATCAGCTTCCAGGAAAACGGTGTGGCCCATACGCTGCGCACAATTCCCAAAATGCCACTGCAGTTTATTGCGGTAGTGCCGGACATGCAGCTGTCTACCCACATGGCAAGGGAAGCGATCCCCAAAGAAATTGCCCACCCTGATGCCGTGTTTAATGCGTCTCGTACCGCATTGCTTACTGCCGCACTGCTGGAAGATCGTCCTGAACTTCTGCAGTACGCTCTGGAAGATAAACTACACCAACCGTACCGCGCCAAACTGATACCAGGACTTCCGGAAGTATTTGCGGCAGGGGAAGCGGCCGGCGCCTATAAATGCATCATCAGCGGCTCCGGTTCCACGTTGTTGGCTTATGCCTCCCCAGAAAAAGACGGGGACGCCATCGGCAAAGCCATGGTTGATGCCTTCGCCCAATGCGGGCAGACAGCGGTCTACCATATTCTTCAACTGAACACAAAAGGAACGGAAATTTTGCGAACAGAACTGTGATTGTCACAAGCCTGAGTAACGATTTTCTTTGTTGTATCAGTATCCCTTATTACAATTATTACCGCATCTATAGCGAAAAAACAGTTGACAGAAAAGAGTTTCTATACTAAAATATGCTATGTATTCGGGGCGTGGCTCAGCTTGGTAGAGCGCTTCCTTGGGGTGGAAGAGGTCGCTAGTTCGAATCTAGTCGCTCCGACCAATTAAAAAAGACGGGAATCCGCACAATGAGTGGGTTCCCGAATTTTTGTGTTTGGCGACAGTTGAGGAAACTCAGCCTGCAGCACAGTTTGCCTTTTGCCGTTAAATCTTTTTCGGCAATTAGATGGTGACTCTTTCTTTTTGCAAAAAAGCGTATGAACAGATTTTTTGCAGAAAAAAGAGAGTTGCTGTAAAATAGTATTAATACAATAGTATTAAAATTAATAGAATGCTGTTAAAATAAGAGAGTATTTACAATAATATTAGGGGGATAATAAGCAAGTGAGTCAAATCGATTATAAAGAAAAATTGAGTGTGGGGATGTTCCTGGTAGCGCTGGGTATTGTATATGGTGACATCGGCACGTCCCCCATGTATGTAATGAAGTCCATCGTCGAAGGGAACGGTGGGCTTGCCAATGTGGACGAGGAATTTATCGTCGGGTCCTTGTCGCTGGTCATCTGGACCATCACGCTGCTGACAACGATCAAGCACGTCCTGATAGCACTGCGGGCGGACAATCACGGGGAAGGTGGCATCTTCGCGCTCTACAGCCTGGTCCGTGATTACGGGAAATGGCTGATAATCCCTACGATGATCGGCGGCTGTACCATGCTGGCCGACGGCGTCCTGACCCCGGCTGTCACCGTCACAACTGCCGTAGAAGGCTTGCGCAGCATCGAGGCCGTGGACGTGTTCCTCGGAGAGGGGCAGTTTGTTGTTATCGTGATCACGCTGGCGATCATCAGCCTTCTGTTTATGATCCAGCGAAGTGGGACCAGTTCCATCGGCAAGATGTTCGGTCCGGTTAT
This sequence comes from Acidaminococcaceae bacterium, assembly GCA_017554485.1. GTDB lineage: Bacteria > Bacillota > Negativicutes > Acidaminococcales > Acidaminococcaceae > Succiniclasticum. Next base: position 22,906 of record JAFZIG010000062.1, read on the forward strand.
GATGGTGTGGTTTTTATTTCTGGGCATCACGGGATTTTGGCTGACGCTGGGGGATCTTTCCATTTTGCGCGCATTTAATCCGCTTTATGCCATACAGGTCCTAATCAGTCCCAACAACAAAGCCGGCTTTTTGATCCTGGGCAGCGTATTCTTATGTACCACCGGCGCGGAAGCCCTGTATACGGACATGGGACATGTGGGCCGCACCAATATCTTCATCACCTGGCCCTTTGTGAAGACCTGCCTGATTTTAAACTACATGGGGCAGTGTGTCTGGATCATCCAGAACCACACCAACCCCTTACTGCAAAACCTGGAGGACTTCAATCCGTTTTATGTGATGCTGCCGGAGGCGCTGCGGCCTGTGGCAATCCTGCTGAGCGCGTTGGCGGCGATCATCGCCAGTCAGGCCCTAATCAGCGGCAGCTATACCCTGGTGCGCGAGGCGGCAGGCCTTGACCTGATGCCCCATTTGAACGTGCAGTATCCGTCGGAAACCAAAGGGCAGATTTATATTCCGTCTGTCAACAATATCCTGTGGTTCTGCTGCGCGCTGGTAGTCCTTTACTTCCAAAGCGGTTCCAAGATGGAAAACGCGTACGGCCTGGCCATTACCATCAGCATGCTGATGATGACGGTCATGTTCTGCGTGTATATCGGGGTGGTCCACAAACATCTGCTTGCCGCGGTCGTATTCGGCTTAGTTTTCTTTGCGCTGGAGGGCGTATTCTTTGTATCGAGCCTGGGCAAGTTTATGGTTGGCGGCTATGTGGCGATCTTCATTTCCCTGCTGGTCCTCTTTATCATGGTCAGCTGGTACCGCGGCACGCAGATTGAGCAGGCCCAGAATATCTTCCTGAAGATGCAGGATCATCTGGGCGCCGTGAAAAACCTGCAAAATGATGAATCCATCCCCTTATTCAGCCACAATGTGGTATATCTGGTCAAAGGAGACAATTCGGAAGAAATCGACAGGGACATCCTGTATTCGATCCTAGATAAAGATCCCAAGCGGGCCAATGCCTACTGGTTCATTAGCGTCATTACCACCAACGATCCGTATCAGAAGCAGTATGAAGTGGAAACCTTTGGCACGGATTACATCTTCCGCGTGAATCTCTATCTCGGTTATAAGATCAAGCCCAGCGTCAATATCTACCTCAGACAGGTTGTACACGACCTGCTGGCCACGGGTGAATTGCCGAAACAATACAAGCGGCATTCCATCTATGGGCCTTCTGATGTGGGTTCTTTCAAATTCTGCATGATTCGGAAAATGATGCCCCAGGAAGGCGATATTGATTACCTGGATAACCTGCTGATCCATGCGAAATATCTTATCCGCCGCATTGCTGGTAATCCGTTCCAGTGGTACGGACTGGAAACCTCCAACATACTCATCGAATACGTGCCGTTGTTCCTGGCACAGAGGCAGAGGCAGGACCGGCTGGAACGAGTCTGATTTATGGATAACGTAATATGGGAATTATCATAACAGTCGTGGATTTTCTGCGGCTGTTTTGTTATAATGAAACTAAGAAGTGTTATTGTATCATTTATGTTTTCAAGTTTTGGTTGAATCTTTTGAAACTTATAAATAGTAATTAAGATTCAAAATCACAGGAGGTGTATAGAATGAAAAAGATCACAGGTATTCTTGTGCTGTTGTTTCTGATGATCTGCAGTATGGCAACCGCCTCTCAGCCGGAATTCCGATCCGATGTCAGCGGTTCAAAATGGCTGCAGGTAAAAGACCGCACCATTGAAGCGAAAGATAGGGAAGGACTTATACTGAAGGTGCAGTGGCCTGTCTTTTCTTCCAAAGATTCTTCCCACGGACATCTGATTTCTTCACTCAAAAAGGAGAGTGACCAAACCCGCTCCTTTTTTGATAAAGACATCCGGGAGTCAAAGGAGCTTGCCGCCAAGGGGAACCGGGATGTCCGCAATGGCCGCTGGCTGGTTTACGTGGAGCTGCAGCGCGATGACAGCAGGGTGCTGAGCCTGCTGGAACACTCGTACCATCGGGATCTTGCCGGAGAACGGTGGGGCTATGCGGGACTGAACTACGATGCAAAAACAGGAAAAAAGCTGAGCAGTCTCGATGTATTCAAACTTTCCAGGGAACAACTGGCTGATACCCTGTTGGAACGGCTGACAAAGAAATACGGCAGAAGGGTTTTGGGGGATAATCCGAGAAGAATGATCCTGGCCAGGATAAAAGACGATGCTGACATGGAATTCCTGCCCTGGGTGCTCACATCCAGCGGCGTGAGCTTCCATTTCAGGACAGGTGATTTTGGGCGCGGTTACAGGCCGCTCCCCCTTGACATCTCTTTCCGTGACGAACCGCATCTATTCCATAAGCGCTACATGCTAACTTATTAAAAGATAATAATAATGAGCAACAAAAAAGCAGGACTGGGCTTTTCGCCTTTTCCTGCATTTTTTGTATATGTTGTCACTTTATAGAACAGTGTTTGTCAGGCTTTTCTAAAAGCCGAGAAGCAAAGAACAGGGGAGGGATTACTTGCTTTTTCCTCTAACCTGGGCGTCGACATTGTTGATGCCGACGATGAGCCGGGGACCGTCTTTTTCTTCTACCAGTGCTGCCCTTGCGCTGATATATATCGGTTCACCGTCTATTACCAGACGGTATTGCAGTACGAACAATCCGTTCTCATCAATTTCTCTCATTACATTTTCTTTGGTAAAAGCTGGCAGTACCAGAGGCAGGTCATCTTTATAGACCTTCTTTTCAGTCTCCCTCTTCACTATATCAAAGAAATTATCTCCCTCTTTGGCAAGGCCGAGACTGTCATAACGTTGCGAACCGCTGTACTCAACATAATGATCCGTTTCCGGGTCAACGGTATAAATACAGAGATAATCACCGGCCAGGGCGGAGATACGCGCATAGGTAATCTGTTCCGCCTGCAGACGTTCCAGTGCTTCCTTACGTTTCATTTGGGTATCTACGTTATTCACGCCGATGATGATATGGTTATCTTTGGAACCCATACGCACGGCTTTCATGTTTACATAAATCGGCTCGCCCTTGATCAGCAGGCGGTAGCTCAGGGTAAAAACACCTTCCTGTTTGATGTCATGAATCACGTTTTCTTTGGTAAAATTGCTGAGAAAATAGTCCCTGTCTGCTTCGTAAATATAATCCAGTGCATCCTTACGGCTTCTGTTGAAAAAATCGTTGCTGCGCCGTTCTTCGTTAAGGTGATCCAGCAAATGGGAAGGTTTGTACTCGGTAAACTCTTCCGTATCCAGATTTACATAATACAGATTGATATAGTCAGCGGAAAGGGCCTGGGCCACATTGGTATAGGTGACGCCGCGGTCTGTATCGTCCGAGATTCCCAGAATGACGGTCACGCAGGCTGCTATCCCGGTCACAGGATTGATAGCTACATGACGGTGAAAGGAGTAAGCCGTCAGACCACTGGCAACCTCCTGGTTAAAAAATATCTTGCTTCCTTTTTCCCTGCAGTGCAAAACTGCATTCTTGTAAGGGGAGTTTTTGGGCAGGGAAGCAAAAGGAACCTTAGCTCCCACGGGGATGTCTCCGTAATACTGTTCCAGGAAACTCCGGAAGGATTGGTTGCAGCGGGCAATCCAGGAATAATCGTCATCGAATTCCAAAATCGCCATGGGAAGGGTATTGAAAAAGTGATGGAGCTCATCTTCAGCTTCGTTTGCCAGGATGGCCTGATCATACAGGTTGATCCGGCCAAGGGTAGCGTAGTAGTATTCTTCCTCCGGATTTTCAAATCCGATTTGGATACCTTTCCGATTTCGTTCTACGATTTCTTCCAGGGGAATTGCCTTGCAGTAATAGAATCCCTGTAGTTTGGTACAGCCTACTTCTTTCAGGAAATCTGCCTGTTCTTTCGTCTCTACGCCTTCCGTAACCGTATCGATACCCAGACCGAGAGCCATTCTGATCAGTTCGGTAAGGATGATCTTGCTTTCTTCGCCTTTATCAAACTGCTGTAAAAAACGCATATCCAGCTTGATCAGATCAAAGCGGATACTCTGCAGAACGTCAAGGGAAGAGTAACCGCTGCCGAAATCGTCCATCCAGACTTTAAAACCTAAATCCTGGAAACGACGGATTTGTTCCTTCATAAACTCAAAATCAGAACCTACTATGCTTTCCGTAATTTCGATGGTCAGTTTTTCTCTGGGTATGCCGGCTCTGTCTACTCGACGGCAAATCTCTTCCACGATATCGCAGGAGTCGAAGTCTGAACGGGAAAGATTCAGGGACTGGGGCACAATATACAGTCCCGCTTCTTTCTGGTCTTTCAGTTTTTGCAATATCTGGTCAAGGACATACAAATCCAGTTTGCTGATCAGCTTCGCGCTTTCCAGCACCGGGATAAACTCCCCGGGAGAGAGAAAGCCTTTTTCCGGGTCAATCCAACGGGCCAGGGCTTCTTCGTCACATACTTTCCCGTTAGCCGCCCGGATGATGGGCTGATAATAGACTTTGATCCACTTTTCCTGCAGGGCCCTGTCAAGATTGTTAATAATGTACTGACGGTTATTGGTCTTGGCCAGCATGGATTTATCAAAATAGTAGAAACCGGATATGTAACTGTCCCTGTTCATATCGCAGGCATATTTTGCTCTGTCACAGGCGGAGGCGATTCCTACTGCTTCCATCCGGTTCAGATATATCCCTACCCGTACGGGCAAACTGTTTCCATTATTGAGATTCCTGCATTCTTCAATAATTTTTTGCAGCGTTTCTTCTAAGTTTGTCTCATCCGTAAATGCCACAAAATGATCCTGGGCAAGGCGACAGCAGTTTTCATGACTGAAATACTTTACCAGTATCTTTGCGAAACCGATGAGCAGGTTGTCTCCTTCGTTAAAGCCAAACTGGCTGTTGTAATATTTCATGCCGTTCAGGTCAAAGAACAACAGGGCAGGGTGTTTGTCCTGCTCCGACAAACGCAGTCGGCCGGCTTCCGCCAGCTCGAAGAAATAACTCATATTTGGGAGCCCGGTAAGCTGGTCAAAATAATTTTTCCGGAAAAGGGATCCTTTATGCAGTGCCTCGGTAAAAGACTTGTCCAGCCCGTTATCAAAAAAGCTAGTGCCTTCTAAGTAACGCCCTTCGTCGGTATACCAAATGAAAGCCAGGCGCACGCCATTCTCTGTCAGCACATGCTCGCCCCTGGCATGAATAATCCGGTATTCGTTATTCAGTTTTGCACGGTAGACTACGTTGTAGGGCTGCTCGTCTGTGGCAAAACGAAAACCTGCCTCAGCGATCCGGGCGGCATCATCCGGATGTATGTCGCGATACATATCGTTGTTCATCAGGTCATAACACTCTTCCCGGCTATAGCCGTACAGTTTGCAGAACCCTTCCGAAAGAACAAGGGTGACGACACGCTTATCTATGAACTGGTAGACAGCGAAGGGGATAGGGGAACTCTCCATGTTTTGTAATATTGTTTTATCATATTGATATCTTTCCATGATGAGCCTCCCTTCACACAGTCTTTTTCTTACAATATTATCAAGTTATTTTCATTTTTATTATATAAATTTTGATTTTTATTGTCAATCGAGCAGGATTGTATATTATAAATTGCCCGCAAAGTTCAAATTTAATTTGCGGAAATGTTAGTTGCGTAAATATAAACTTTTTGATAATATTAAATAATTATATTACTAACTTTAATATAATCATTTATTCTACCGTACTTTTTTATGATATAATATAATATATTTTTTAAAAATTCGTTAATAAAGGAGTTTATTATGATCCGTACATTACCTTTGACCTGTTCCCGTTGCGGCAAAGATTTCAGCGCGCAGGATCATCTGTATTATCAGGATGATTTTTCCGTACAGAGTTTTAAAAATATTAAACTGGTTTGTGACGAGTGTATCCATGCCTGGCAGGAAAAATGGCAGATTGTCCATGCGGAGTTTCACGAGCATAACTATGTGCTGACCGTTACCATCACGTTAAAAGACGGAACCGTATTTGAAAATATGGACTGCACGCCCATCGAGGATACGGAATCTGTCATTACGGGCGAAGACATTCCACCGGAAGCGCAGCATGCACTGTATGAGTATTATGTGACTTTTGCGCAGCAGCGTGAAGCCCAGCAGTTGAAAGATTGTTTCTTTACTAAAGGGACAGAGGAAGTCATGTTTGCCGATATTACCACAAACGGCGGAGAACATTACGAAAAGCTGGCTTTTACCATTGAGGAAGGATACTTAAAAACGGCACAGGAAGTGCCGGACTATATTCTTGAAGGATTAGTCACTGCTTATAAATCCTATTTAGCCCAGGAAGAGATGCTTTCCACTTCAACCCAGCCTGCAGCACCCCGGGTGACTCAGCGTAAGGCCATGCCGCAAAGCCAGTGGCCCAGTGGCGGAAGCTATGGAGAGAATAATTATGGTGCTGGAAGCTTCGGGGGCGGTTTTGGTCGAAACAAAAAGAATCCTTTCGGAGGTTTTTAACATAATTATTCACTCTAAAGGAAGTTTATTTTTCTTATACAGAAATTTCTATTGGGAGATACTATGAGTGATTTAAAAGACAAAATTGAAAAACGGCGGACCTTTGCGATCATTTCGCATCCTGACGCCGGTAAGACTACCTTAACTGAAAAACTGCTGCTCTACGGCGGCGCAATTCATCTGGCCGGCAGCGTAAAAGCCAGAAAAGCGAACAGGCACGCTGTTTCCGATTGGATGGAGATTGAAAAGCAGCGCGGTATCTCTGTGACTTCCTCTGTACTGCAGTTCGATTACCAGGGTTACCGTGTCAACATTCTAGATACGCCGGGTCATCAGGATTTTTCGGAAGATACCTACCGTACGTTGATGGCAGCTGACAGCGCCGTCATGCTGATTGACGCAGCAAAAGGCGTGGAACCCCAGACCAAAAAGCTGTTCTGGGTCTGCCACCGCCGCCATCTGCCGATCTTTACGTTTGTCAATAAACTGGACCGTTACGGGCGTGAACCGCTTGACCTGATGGAAGAAGTGGAAAAGATTTTACAGATCAGGGTTTACCCCATTACCTGGCCGGTAGGTATTGACGGAAAGTACAAAGGCGTCTACAACCGCCTGACAAAAGAAGTTTCCTTGTTTAAAACGGATGCCAGCCACGGCAGCAAACAGCTGGAAGAATTTTCCGCGGACCTGAATGACCCACGGATCAGAGAAATGATAGGGGACGAACTGTTCGATGCACTGCTTGGTGACATCGAACTGTTAGATATGGCGGGGGAAGAGTTCCATATTGAAGAAGTGCTGAAAGGCGAACTGACCCCTATGTTCTTTGGCAGCGCCATGACCAACTTCGGCGTACAGGAATTTCTGGAAAAGTTCCTTGAGATGTCGCCGGCACCCCAGCCCCGTACGCTGCTGAACGGGGATGTGCTGGAACCGGACAATCCGCTGTTCAGCGCATTTGTATTTAAAATCCAGGCCAACATGAATCCGGCACACCGGGACCGCATCGCCTTTATGCGTATCTGCTCCGGTGAGTTTGACAAGGGGATGACAGTGTATCATGCCCAAAGCGGAAAACCGGTGAAGCTGGCCCAGCCCCAGCAGTTTCTGGCACAGGAACGCACAATAGTAGAAAAAGCATACCCCGGCGATATCATAGGCCTGTTTGATCCGGGTATTTTCGGTATCGGAGACAGTCTCAGCGATGATAAACTCAAGTTGCGTTTTGAGGATTTTCCCGTGTTCCCTGCGGAAATTTTTGCACGGGTGCAGCCGAAAGATTCCCTGAAGCGTAAACAGTTTGAAAAGGGAATCCTGCAGCTTTCCCAGGAAGGGGCAGTACAGGTGTTCACCCAGAAACACGTGGGTCTGGAGAGTTTTATTGTCGGCGTGGTGGGACAACTACAGCTGGAAGTGCTGGAGTACCGACTTAAGAATGAATACAATGCCCAACTGGTGATGACCCAGCTTCCCTTTACCGTGGCCCGTTGGGTTTATGCCGATAAATTAGAAGACATTGAAAAATTGCGCGGTCTTGATAACGGCATGCTTGTGTACGATAAGAAAGACCGTCCGGTTATTTTAGTTAACAACGAGTGGGCACTGAACTGGATCCTGCAACGCAATCCGGGACTGGAATTTCTGGTTGTGCCTTCGGATAAAGCAAGAGTGTAAAACATGAAAGTAATTGCAATAATTTTAGGCATCCCTGTGGTTCCCTATACCATGGAAGAAGCAGTAACGAAACTGATAGAGGATGTACTGAAGAAGAAAAGAAGCTTTGTGGTCACAGCCAATGCGGAAATCATCATGATGGCACAGGATGACCCGGAATATAAAATAATATTGTCGCAAACAGCGGATCTTATCCTGCCTGATGGGGCCGGTACAGTTTGGGCCGGGAATTATCTTGGCTATGTTATCCCGGAACGGGTAGCGGGCTATGATTTGTATCTGCGCCTTCTGGAAGAAGCGGCAGATAATGATATTCCTGTTTACTTTTTCGGTGGCAAGCCGGGCATTGCAGAGGAAGCTGCTGAGGAGGGCAGACGACGCTGGCCGGGCCTAAAAGTAGTGGGCTGCCGTAACGGCTATTTTTCAGCAGAGGAAGAACCGGAAATTATAGATGGAATTAATCGCAGCGGAGCGGCGATGCTGTTTGCTGCCTTAGGCGCGCCTAAGCAGGAAAAATGGCTGGCTAAATACAAGGAAAAGTTAAAACCCTGTTTACTTATGGGTATCGGCGGCAGTTTTGACGTGCTGGCCGGGAAAGTGCAACGGGCGCCCAAATGGATGCAGGACGCCAGACTGGAATGGTTCTTCCGCCTGATTAAGCAACCCAGCCGTTTTGGCAGAATGCTGGCATTGCCAAAATTTGTCTTTGCGGTACGCAGGGAAAAAGGTATGAAAAAATAACTAAATATTGTAGACAAATTCATTTTTCTGTACTATAATATACAAGTTAATGCATTTTGATAATTATTCAAATAATAGCACGCAGGATTTTTTCTGTACATGGGGTCAGTAGGAAAGCGTAGTTAAGTTACGTTGACTGACAAAAACGCAGTACAGGGAAAATTAAACAAGTGTAGAGAAAGGTAACCAATTATGCATATCGTCAGACAGGGATATCCCTTTATTGCGGGCGCATTGGTACTGGCAATAGTCTGCTTTATCGCGTTCGGGATTCATATTGCTGTGATTCCGCTTGTGCTGGCCTTTTATTTCGCATATTTTTTCCGCAATCCGGAACGGACGGTCAAAACGGATACTTCCTTGTTGTATTCTCCGGCCGACGGTACCGTTATGGACGTTACGGATTTTTTTGATGATGAGTATTTAAACGCAAAAGCTAAAAAGGTAACTATCTTCCTTTCGGTTTTTAATGTACATGTGAACCGGAGTCCTGCGGAAGGTACCATAAAATTCCAGCGCTATACGGTGGGTGAATTCCTGCCGGCGTTTAATAAAAAAGCAGCCTTTGAGAATGAACGTTTTGCCATGGGCATTGAAAATGACCGTATGAAAATTTTGGTCATCCAGATTGCCGGTATATTGGCGCGGCGTATCGATAACTGGGTCAATTTAGGCAATCATCTGGATCAGGGAGAAGTATACGGCATGATCAAATTCGGTTCC
>JAFZIG010000063.1 GCA_017554485.1 Acidaminococcaceae bacterium
TCTTGTTTTAATGACGGCTTGAACACTTTCATTATAATACAAGAAGGATGTTGCCCTTTTGCTTAAGCAGAAATCACACCTGCGTAGCAGGTGGTTTTTGAGACAAATCCTTACGGATTCGTCTCCCCAGCTAAAGCATAAAAAAAACAGTGCGGCCTGCATTGCAAGCCGCACCGTTGCGAAATGCTATTTACTTGTTCTCCATAAACGCCAGCCGTCTGGCTTCGTCTTCGCTGTGCCCTTCCGCCCTAAACCGCGCAATGTTCAGCATCATGGCTTTGTAATCCCGGGGGATGACCTTTGTGAAACGTTGCACAGTGTCTTCCCAGCTATCCAGCAGGCGTTTCGCCAGCGGGCTGCCGGTAAATGCCAGATGGCGCTCCACAATGGCTTTCAGTTCTTCCTGCTCCCCGGCGTCTTCCAGTTTTTCCAGTTCCACCAGATCCCGGTTGCACAGTTCCGGCTTCAAATCCAGCACATAGGCCACACCGCCGGACATGCCCGCGGCAAAGTTGCGCCCGATCTTGCCCAAAATCACCGCCCGGCCGCCGGTCATGTATTCGCAGCCGTGGTTGCCAACACCTTCCACCACCGCCGTGGCGCCGCTGTTGCGCACGCAGAAGCGCTCCCCGGCCTGGCCGTTGATATACACTTCACCGCCGGTAGCCCCAAAGCAGGCCACGTTGCCGGTAATCACATTGTCCTCCGCCGCGAAATCCGCTTCCCTGGGCGGGAACACCATCAGACGGCCGCCGGACAGGCCCTTGCCCAGATAATCGTTGGCGTCACCTTCCAGAGACAGGGTCAGTCCTTTCGGAATAAAGGCGCCGAAGCTCTGGCCCGCGGAACCCACAAAGGACAATTTGATGGTATCTTCCGGCAGTCCTTCTTCCCCGTAACGGCGGGTGATCTCGCTGCCCAGGATGGTACCGGTCACCCGGTTGGTGTTCTGGATGCGCAGCCGGGCCCGGATGGCCTTTTTGCATTCCAGCGCCGGTTTACACATGCGCACCAGCTTGGACATGTCCAGCGTTTCGCCGATCTTGTGCTTCTGCCGGTGCAGGCAGTGATGCCCCACTTCCGCGTCGGTGTAGGGACGGAACAGCAGCCGGTCCAGATCCACTTCCGCAGCTTTCCAGTTGACCGCGCTTTCCCGCTGCTTCAGCCGGTCAGAGCGTCCCACCATTTCGTCTACGGTATGGAAGCCTAGGCGGGCCATGATCTCCCGCAGGTCCTGGGCCACAAACTTCAGGTAATTGATGACGTATTCCGGTTTGCCGTTAAACCGTTTCCGCAGCTTTTCGTCCTGGGTACAAATACCGAAGGGACAGGTGTTCAGGTTACACACCCGCAGCATATGGCAGCCCAGGGCAATGAGGGGGCCGGTGCCGAAGGCGAACAGTTCCGCCCCGAACATGGCCGCGATGGCCACGTCCCGGCCGGTAAGGATCTTGCCGTCCACTTCCAGCTTCACCCGGTCCCGCAGTTTGTTCAGCAGCAGGGTCTGCTGCACTTCCGACAGGCCCAGTTCCCAGGGAATGCCTGCATGGCGCATGCTGGAACGGGGGGATGCGCCGGTACCGCCGTCAAAGCCGCTGATGGTGATGCCGTCCGCTTTGGCCTTGACCACGCCTGCCGCAATAGTGCCGATCCCGGAGCCGGCGGTCAGCTTCACGCTGATGGCCGCGTCCTTGTTGGCGTTCTTCAAATCAAAGATAAGTTCCGACAAATCTTCAATGGAATAGATGTCGTGATGGGGCGGCGGTGAGATCAGCGCCACGCCCGGTGTGGAGTGACGGGTCTTGCCAATCTCCGGAAAGACCTTGGTTCCCGGCAGGTGTCCGCCTTCCCCGGGCTTGGCGCCCTGGGCACACTTGATCTGCAGCTCCCGGCCGTTCACCAGATAGTTGCTGGTGACGCCGAAACGGGCGGTGGAAACCTGCTTCACGCCGTCACTGGGGTCATCCCCGTTCTCCCGTTTCACAAAGCGGGCCGGGTCTTCCCCGCCTTCGCCGCAGTTACTCATGGAGCCGATGCGATTCATGGCGATGGCGATGCATTCGTGGGCTTCCTTGCTTAAAGCGCCGTAGCTCATGGCGCCGGTGCGGAAATGCAGCAGGATCTTTTCCACCGGTTCCACTTCTTCAATGGGAATGCTGCTCCCGGGCGGGCAGTGGAAGTCCAGCAGGTCACGGAGCCGGTATACCGCGCCTTTGTCTACGATCTTTGCGTATTCTTTATAGGCTTTGTAATCGTCTTCCTTACAGGCTTTCTGCAACAGGCGGATGGCTTCCGGATCCAGAATATGGGGCTGTTCCCCGTCCTTACGGTACTTGTAATAGTCGCCGCTGGGCAGGTCCCCTTCGTCTTTGTAGGCGTTCTGATGCCGCAGCTGGGTTTCCCGGGCAATTTCCGCCAGCCCCAGCCCCTCGATGCGGGAGGGTGTATTCACAAAATACTTCTGGATCAGTTCCTGCTTCAGTCCCACGGCTTCGAAGATCTGGGCCCCATGATAGCTCTTCACGGTAGAAATGCCCATCTTCGCCATAACCGCCAGGATGCCGCTGACAGCAGCCTTCAGGTAATTAGCCTGGGCCTGGGCGGCATCCAGTCCCGCCAGCAGTTTCCCCTCTTCCGCCAGCGCGTGGACCGTGTCCAGCGCCAGGTAGGGATTGATGGCCGTGATGCCATAACCGATGAGAGTACAATAGTGATGCGTTTCCCTGGGTTCGCCGGATTCCAGGATCAGGCCCACATCGGAGCGCACCGTCTTTTTGATCAGGTAGTTATGCACTGCCGCCGTAGCCAGCAGGGCAGGCACCGCCGCCATGCGGGAATTCACGCCCCGGTCCGAAAGCACCAGAATGTTGGCGCCGTTGCGGATGGCCCGCCAGGCGTCGATGCAGATGGACTCGATGGCCGTTTCCATGGCCTCCGCGCCGCCGTTCACCGGATACAGCATGGACAGGGTCACGGCCCGCAGCTTGTCTGTCTGCAGGTTTTTGATGACTGCCATCTCCCGGTTGGTCAGGATGGGCCGCAGCACTTCCAGGGCCGCCGTGCCTTTTTCATCCGGCTCCATAATGTTGGCCACGTTGCCGATCATGACACGGGAGGACGTGACGATGCTTTCCCGCACCCCGTCGATGGGCGGGTTCGTCACCTGGGCGAAATTCTGCTGGAAATAATCATAGAGCATCTGGGGTTTTTCCGAAAGCACCGGCAGAGGCGCGTCGATGCCCATGGCGCCTACCGGGTCCTTGCCCATACGGGCCATGGGGACGATCATCTGGGTCAGGTCTTCCTGGGTGTAACCGAAGACCTTCTGCTGTTCTTTCAAGTCGAAGGGAATCAGCGTATCGTTGATCATGCTGCCCCGTTCTTCCACCAGCTTATCCATCTCGATGATGTGCTCTTTGCACCATTCGCCGTAAGGATGGGATGTGGCCAGCATATGTTTGATCTCATCGTCTCCCACAATGCGCTGCTCCGCCGTGTTGACCAGGAAAAGGCGGCCAGGTTCCAGACGGCCTTTATAGGCGATCTGTTCCGGGGCAACAGGCACCGCGCCGGCTTCCGAGCTTAATACGACACGGTCGTCTTTCGTCACGTAATAGCGGGCCGGCCGCAGACCGTTCCGGTCCAGCATGCCGCCGATCACCGTGCCGTCGCAGAAGCAGATGGCCGCCGGGCCGTCCCAGGGTTCCATCATGAAGGTCTGGTAACGGTAAAAGTCTTTTTTCTCCTGGGGCATGGAAGGATCCTTCTCCCAGGGCTCGGGGATCATGGTGATCATGGCGTGGGCCATGGAATGCCCGGTCATCATGAGGTACTCCAGGCAGTTGTCGAACATGGCGGAATCGCTGCCGGAATCGTCCACCACCGGGAACACCTTTTCCATATCCGGGAAAAACGGGGACTTGGCCTTGCTCTCCCGGGCGTTCAGCCAGTTGATGTTGCCCCGGATGGTATTGATCTCCCCATTATGTACGATATAGCGGTTGGGATGGGCCCGGGCCCAGCTGGGGAAGGTGTTGGTGCTGAAACGGGAATGGACCAGGGCCATGGACGTAGTAAAATCAAGGTCGGACAGGTCCAGGTAAAAATGCCGCAGCTGCAGGGAGGTCAGCATCCCTTTATACACGATGGTGCGGGACGACAGGCTGGCAATATAAAAAGCCGATCCCATCACCTGGCTCTGGGGAATGATCTCCTTTTCCGCCACCTTGCGGATGATATACAGTTTCCGTTCAAAATCCATCTGGGTCTTCACATCCGGTGACTTGCCGATAAACACCTGGATGATGCGGGGTCGGATGGACTTGGCCGCTTCCCCGATGATGCTTTCATCAATGGGAACCTCGCGCCAGCCCAGTACCTCCTGCCCTTCCTCCCGGACGATCCGCTCAAAGATCTCCATCTGCTGTTTGCGGAAAGACTCATAACGGTGGGCAAAGATCATGCCCACGCCGTATTCGCCCGCCGGCGGCAGGGAAAAGCCCAGCACCTCGCACTCCCGGACAAACAGGTCATGGGGGATCTGCATCAGGATGCCGGCCCCGTCGCCACTCTTCTGGTCGGCGCCCTCCGCGCCGCGGTGGTTCAGGTTCTCCAGGATCTTCAGTGCATCGTCGATGATGCTATAGGATTTTTCCCCTTTAATATTCACAACAAACCCGATACCACAGGCATCGTGTTCAAACGCCGGGTCGTACAGGCCCTGCGGCGCCGGTAAATCTCTCAGTCTCCGTTCCATAGATAATCCCCCTCTTTGCTTTACCACAGCTTCTTTTTCATTGCTGCTTTATTTTTCTGTAATCAGAATAATATATGTACACAGTATAACAATATCAATCTAATTCGTCAACAAAAACCACAGATTAAGAAACATAAAATCCATTGTAATAAGATAATTATATTATATTTTTAACATTTTTATCGTTTTACAAAAAAATATATTGTATTTTGCATACAAAAGCATAAATCTCCCGCCCTTCTTGCAAAAGGACGGGAGATTGTTCATACGGAAACGCTCCTAACCCATGGTCATACAGATATGGTTCCCCTGCTCTTCCCCCTCGGTAAAGGACCACTGCATGTCCCTGGCACGGCCCCTGATCAGCCGCACGGAAAGTTCTTCTTCCCTAGTAAGACCGGAAACATTACCGGCCTCTGATCCGAATTTCGTAATATCCAAAGGCTTTCCGTTATAATCCACTGTAATCGTCGCGGTTTCCTTCTCTTTTGAATATTCCACCACCCAGCGGATCGCAGGCGGAGAAAGACGGGGCAGGAGTATCTGGGTGCAAAGCTCTTCAAAGACCAGCATGACAGAGAGGATAATACTTTTGGGAACGTCGTTTTTCATGCCAAACTCTTCCATACTTGTATTGCAGCCGATAAAATCGAAATTCCGGGAGTCGATAAAAAGTTCCAGGGATTTGAGCTGGCGGACGAAGCGCCTCGTCTTTTCCCTGGCCGGATTTTCAAAAATAACCTCCGGCGGCGCGTCTTCGTAAACCCCTCCCTCGTCCATATAAAGGACACGGTTGGAAACCCTGCGGGCCAGGCTCATGTCGTGGGTTACAAGCATCATGGTGACACCTGCTTCTGCTACCCGGCGGATAACGGCCTCCACTTCGCCGACCATGGCAGGGTCCAGGGCAGAGGTAGGCTCGTCCAGCAGCAGGATCTCCGGTTCCATGGCCAGGGCCCGCACAATAGCGATGCGCTGTTTCTGCCCGCCGGAAAGCTCATCCGGATAACTGAAGGCTTTGCTTTCCAGGCTGACCCGGTCCAGCAGTTTTTTCGCCCTGTCATAGGCGGCCTGCTTTGACATGCCCAACAGGTCCACCGGAGCCGCCATGATGTTTTCCACCACCGTGAGATGGGAAAACAGGTTGAAAGACTGGAAGATCATACCGATTTTTTGCCGTAAATGATGAATCTCACAGTGAGGGGACGTAATCTCTTCATTTCTGTAAAAAATCTTGCCCGATGTGACTTCTTCCATCCGGTTGATCATGCGCAGCAACGTGGATTTTCCCGTACCGGACGGGCCGATGACGGATATGACATCGCCCTTCCTTACGTCCAGGTTAACATCCCGCAGGGGCGTGACGCCGGAGTATTCTTTTTTCAGATGTTCAATGTGGAGTAATATTTCCCGTTCCGTCATAATTTCACCCCCGGCAGGATATCCTCCGGCCTGCGCCGGGTTGGATCAAGCCTGGCTGTGAGCAGGCCCGTAAGCTTCATGGTCAGGTACGCAAGCAGCATATAGAGTATGGAAATCACGATCAGGGGCATGAAGGCGTCATAGGTCCGGGCCCTGATCAGGTCTGCCATGCGGGTCAGGTCCTGTACCGTAATATACCCTACGATGGCCGTGAATTTCAGAAGATTCACAATGGAGGACCGCCAGGTAGGAAAGAAGGTCTGTACCGCCTGGGGCAGGATGAATTTCCGGAAGGCCTGCCGCTCGGTAAATCCCAGAGCCAGCGCCCCTTCCATCTGTCCCCTGGGCACGCTGTCTGTCCCGCTCTGAAGCATCCCGAATACATCGATGCTCATGGTCAGTGTGAACACCACGATGGCCACAAAGGTACCGCCCAGATTCGACCCGCCGAAAATTACATAGTAGAAAAGCATCAGCAGCACCATCATGGGCATGCCCTGCAGGAAACGGGTAAGCAGATCGATGAGGGCGTTGATCCAGCGTTTTTTCTCCCGATACACAAAACAGAAAACAAAGCCCAGCAGCGTACCCAGCACTGTAGCTGCCAGGGTGATGAGCAGCGTGGTACCCATGCCCTTTACCAGCATCTTCCAGCGGTCTTCCGTAATCAGGGTACGGACAAGGCGGCTCTTCAGGGAAGCGATATAAGACGTGGGGCCTTCATAATCCTTGACGATAACCATGGCCTCATCCGTATAGGTAGGTTCCGATAACCGGAAGCTCTCCGCTCGTTCTTTGATGATCTCCACCGCATTGATCCCTACATCATACTCCCCTGTCTCCACGCCCACCAGCACACTTTCAAAGGAAGTCAGCTTCACTTCAAAATCATAACCGTATTCCGCACAGAAAAGCGCAAAGAGTTCCACCTCGAAGCCGGTGACTTTTTCGTTTTTCAAATACACGAAAGGCATATTGATAGCATTGGAACCAGCGATCAGCTTCCCATTTTTCCCGGAAAGGGCCGGTTTTTCAAAAACCCGTCCTTCCTCGCCGCCATCTATCCATTTTTCGGTGAGACGTCCCAGGGTCCCGTCCTGTCGGCACTTCCGAATGAAACTGTTCATCTGGTCTACCAGTTGCTTTCCCTTGGGGGTTCTTGCAAAAAGATACCCCATGGGGCTGGGAGTGACAGGTTCGGGCAATAAGCGGACTCCCTCCACGCCCTCTCCTATCATGGTATTGTAAAAGACCCGGTTCAACACGCAGGCATCCACCTTGCCCTGCCGCACATGCTGCACCATATCCGCAATGGTATCCATCTCTGTAAACTTGATATCCGGATAGCGTTCCCGCAGCTTCATCTCACCCAATGAGGGCCACCCGCCCACTTTGGCCCCGGCCAGATCGTCCAGCGTATGGATTTCCTTTGCCATAGCCGGTCTGGCAAGAAACAGCAGCAGGCACACGAGCACAAGCAGAAGGCAGCGATAAGTTCTCCAGCCCATAACAAAAGTCACATCCCTTCCGGTAATTTATAGCCAGTGATTATAATCATATCGGCGCTTTCCTTTTGTAAAAAATCCTTGGCCATGGTAATTTCTCCTATTTACAGATTTAATGATTCTATTTTCTTTTCATTTCTATAATGTCATGTTTGCCGATATCTTCCCCGAATCTGCTTTTTAGAACTGGCGAACCTGTTGCACTACCCCTCCACAAAGTTCCGCAGTATACCGATGCCTTCGATTTCACATTCAACTACATAGCCAGGCTTTAAAAAGGTTGGCGGCTTCATACCCATACCTACGCCCGCCGGTGTGCCGGTAGCAATCACCGTACCGGCTTTCAGGGTCATGCCTTCGCTCAGCATAACAATAATATCCGTGATACCGGTAATCAGATTAGCCGTACTGGAATCCTGCCGCACTTCCCCGTTCACCCGGCAGGATATCTTCTGCTTCGGCGGAAACGCAATCTCATCTGCGGAAACGATGCAGGGCCCCATGGGGGTAAACCCATCCAGGCTTTTGCCGAAGTACCACTGCTTATGCCTCGTCTGCAAATTCCGGGCGCTTACATCGTTGACGATGGTATAACCGAAAATGAAATCCTGTACTTCATCCCGTTTCACATTCTTTGCATCTTTACCAATGACCACGCCCAGCTCGCACTCATAGTCCAGGGAATCCACCAGCCCGGTATAAGCGGGAATAGGCGCATCCGTACCCTGGGAATAGCATACCCGTTTGGAAAAGAAAATCGGATAAGGCCGTTCCCCGCCGAAGCTTTCTTTGGAAAAACGCTCCGCTTCTTCCGCATGGGCCGTGTAATTGATGCCCAGACACAGCACGTCCTGCAGCGGACGGGGAACAGGCGAAAGGAGTTTGACCGTTTCTGCATTTACAATCGGTGCATCTTTTGGTACTGCTTTTACTCCGCCTGCCGCAATCAGCGCGTTCATGTCTTTATATTCATCCAATACATATAACGCCTTGCCGTCCGCGCTGGCGGCCACTTTTTCTTTTCCATCCAGCAAAATCGTGTAGTAACGCATAATAGTTCCCCTCCATCTCGCTAAATTTCTTAACATTATAATATAATTATATTATCCTAATTACAGTATGGCAGATAATAGTTGAAAAATCAAGTTCCCACAACAGGTATGTTCAAGGCATAACTGTACAAACAAACAGCCCCAGCATCGTAAAAGATATCGGGGCTGTTTTGTTATTATGTCCGGCTTACTCAGTCAATGCAAAGTACATCCGCTCTATTTGATTATAACCAGCTCATATTCTCTGGTGCCTATGCCGATCTTTTCCGCATGCTCCAGGGTTTCCTTCCAGTGTACATGGGGATTGCTGTCCATGAAATGATCGTGGTAATGCTTCCAGCCCGGTTTTGCCAGATTGTCGCTGAGCTGGCTGTTAGGCAGGGGATCCATTTTCTGGCAGGCGTCTACGCAGGCCTGGTCCAGCGCCACCGGGTCAAAGGAGGCGAACATGCCGATATTGGGCAAGATCGCCGCGTCGTTGTCGCCGTGGCAGTCGCAGTTGGGGGAAATATCCATGGCCAGGTTGATATGGAAGCAGGGCCGGTCCTGGGTCACGGCCCGGGCGTATTCCGCCATCTTGCAGTCCAGCTTGTCCCCGGCGTCCCATTCTTCGTTGCTGATGGCGTTGAAGGTGCAGGCGCCGATACAGCGGCCGCAGCCCTTGCAGATATTCTTGTCGATATGGGCTTTGTTGTTTTCATAGGAAATGGCATTGGAGCCGCATTCCCTGGCACAGCGCCGGCAGCCCCGACAGAGCGCTTCATCCACGATACACTTTCCGGATGAGTGCTGCTCCATCTTGCCGGCCCGGCTGCCGCAGCCCATGCCGATATTCTTCAGGGCGCCGCCGAAGCCCGTCATTTCATGTCCTTTAAAATGGGCCAGGCTGATAAACACATCTGCGTCCATGATGGCGCGGCCAATCTTTGCCTTTTCCACATACACACCGTTCTTAACCGGAACTTCCGCTTCGTCCGTGCCCCTGAGCCCGTCGCCGATGATGATCTGGCAGCCGGTGGTGGTAGGATTAAATCCGTTCAGGTTGGCGCAGTCCATGTGTTCCGGCGCATTGCGGCGACTGCCGGGATAGAGGGTGTTGCAGTCCGTCAGGAAAGGAATGCCGCCCTGCTCTTTGACCAGATCGGCTACTACCTTCGCGTACTGGGGACGCAGGAACGCCATGTTGCCCAGCTCGCCGAAATGCATCTTGATGGCCACGAACTTGCCTTCCATGTCGATCTTCTTAATCCCCGCTGCCGTGCAAAGCGTCTTCAGCTTCTGCAGCAGGCTCACGCCCACCTTCACGCGGAAATCCGTAAAATACACTTTTGATTTTTCCATGATGCTGCCTCCTCCGTTGTCTTAGTTTCTTTGCCTTTTCGTCACGGTTTTCTGTTCGGCAGAGTACTTTCTGTTCCCTTTTGTAATGTCTGCCCGGCCTGTTTTTAAATGGTTCTTTACTATAATAATATTCTATTTACATTATACCCGTTAAAGCTAACTCTGTGTCAAGGATTATTTTGATTTTCCCGGATGCGATGCAGTTAGCCTTGACAAACTTCTTGTATGGGTGTATCATTAGGTTAGTCTTGGCTAACAGTTAATAAAAACAGGCCAGGACATGATTTTTAGCCACAAGTTAGCAATTGCTAATGTTCGGCTCATTTAATGCTTGCAAAGCATTATTTTTTATCCCAGCCGGTTAACTATGCCTAACGTACAAGCTGGCTTTCGGTATTTCAGGAGGCGAAGATCATGTTACCACTTCCCACCGCACAGGAAGGTGAAGTTGTTATCATCAAAAAAATAACCAGCAATGATGCTACCCGTCTGCATCTGGCGGAAATGGGCTTCACCGTCGGCAGCAAGATCACCGTTGTCACCCGTCTGGGAGGCAACATGATCCTGCAGGTTCGCGATTCCCGCGTAGCCCTGGACGGATCCATGGCGCGGCGGATCATGTATTGATTTGTAAAGCATAATTATTTTGTCCGATAGTTAGCAATGACTAATTATATATCAGAAAGGAGACCTGAAATGACATTAAACGAGGTTCCGGTGGGCGGCGTGTGTACCGTCACCAAACTCAACGGTACAGGTAAACTGCGCCGGCGCATCATGGACATGGGCATTACCAAAGGCGTGGAAATCAAAGTAGTAAAGATTGCGCCCCTGGGAGATCCTATGGAACTGAACGTGCGGGGCTACGAACTTTCCATCCGCAAAAACGAAGCGGAAAGCATTGAAGTGCAGTAACACCAAGTTGGCAAAATAGTATTAAATTCAGTTGCGCTTCGCGACCTGCTGCAGACAACAGGCAAACCGCGGAGCCGGAAGACAGGAGTAAGCACAGTAATGGATATCAAAATCGCCCTGGCAGGCAACCCCAATTGCGGCAAGACTACTTTATTTAATGAACTCACCGGCAGTTCCCAGTACGTGGGCAACTGGCCCGGCGTCACCGTGGAAAAGAAAGAAGGCCGTCTGAAAGGCCATGACAATGTCATCATCCAGGATTTACCGGGTATTTATTCCCTTTCCCCTTACACGCTGGAAGAGACGGTAACCCGTAACTACCTGATCAACGAAAAGCCTCATGTGATCCTGAACATCATCGACGGCACCAACCTGGAACGTAACCTGTATCTCACCACCCAGCTCATCGAAGTGGGTCTGCCTGTGGTAGTCGCCATCAACATGATGGATCTGGTCAACAAAAACGGCGACGCCATCAATCTGCAGAAGCTGGCCGCGGAAATCGGGGCGCCGGTTTATCCCATCAGCGCTCTGGAAGGCAAAGGCTGCCGGGAAGCCGCCGAAGCGGCGGTAAAGGTAGCAGAAAACCAACAGGTGTTTAAATCGGCGGAATTGCCTCACGTATTCCGGGGCAGCGTGGAACATGCCCTGGCCCACATCGAGGAAAGCATCAGCGACAAAGTGGATAAAAAGACACTGCGCTGGTTTGCCATCAAACTGTTTGAACGGGATGAACAGGTATTGGAAGATCTGAAGCTCCCTGCCGGTTTGACAGCCCATCTGGAAGAACACATCAAGGACTGTGAAACGGAAATGGACGACGACGCGGAAAGCATCATCACCAACCAGCGTTACGAATACATCGGCAGCATCATCGACGCCTGCATCACAAAGAACCGTCCCAAGCACGCCCTCACCCTGTCCGACAAGATCGATCAGGTAGTGACCAACCGGTTCCTGGGCCTTCCCATCTTCTTTGTCATCATGACACTGATGTACTATATTTCCATCACCACGTTGGGTGGCTGGATGACGGACTGGACCAATGACGTATTCTTCGGGGAAATCGTCACCGATGCGGCCAAGGGTATGCTGGAATCCATGGCAGCGCCGGAATGGCTCAGCGGTCTGGTGATTGACGGCATCATCGGAGGCGTGGGCACCGTCCTGGGCTTCGTGCCCCAGATCCTGCTGATCTTCTTCTTCATGTCCCTGCTGGAAGACTCCGGTTACATGGCCCGGGTGGCTTTCATTATGGACCGTATCTTCCGCCAGTTCGGCTTATCCGGCAAGTCCTTCATCCCCGTGCTCATCGGCATGGGCTGCGGCGTGCCGGCCATCATGGCGGCCCGCACCATCGAGGAAGAACGGGATCGCCGCATGACCATCCTGCTGGCCACCTTCATCCCTTGCGGGGCCAAAGCGGAAATTATCGGTATGATCACCGCGGTCTTCTTCCCGGACTCTGTTTTCATGGCTCCCGGTATGTACTTTTTGGGCCTGGCCATTATTGTACTGGCAGGCATCGCCTTGAAAAAGACCTCCTGGTTTGCCGGGGAACCGGCCCCCTTCGTCATGGAACTTCCCGCTTATCACATGCCTTCCCTCAAAGGCGTGCTGATCCATATGTGGGAACGGGCCCGGGGTTTCATCATCAAAGCCGGCATGATCATTTTCCCGATTTGCGTACTGCTGTGGTTCATGCAGACCTATAATTTCAGCTTCGAAATGGTAGAAGAAGTGGAAGAATCCATGCTGGGCGTTTTCGGCAACAGCATTTCCTGGATCTTCGCCCCGATCGGTCTGGGCGACTGGAAAGCCACTGTAGCTTCCATTGCCGCCTTCCTGGCTAAAGAAGACGCTGTCGGTGTGCTGGCCATGCTGGCCGGCGCCGCGGAAGATGCGGAAGAAGCCCAGATCATGGAAGCATTAGGTAAACTCATGCCGCCTATGGCCGCTTTCTCTTACATGATCCTCAACCTGTTCGACCCGCCCTGCCTGGTGGCTATGGCAACCTGCTACCGGGAAATGGGCAGCCGCAAATGGGGTCTGTTCGCAATCGCCTTCCAGGCAATCCTGGGCTACTCCCTGGCTTTTGTATTCTATAATCTGGGCAGTTGGTATATCGGCGACGTACCTTTCAGACCCATGCAGGGTATTGCAGTATTTCTTGTGTTAGTAGCGCTGTACTTTATCTTCCGTCCTGCAAAACCGTACATTAAGCCGCAGGAGAATGTACACGCATAATAAAGTTGGAAACAGACAACGCAAAAACATTAACGATTGCTGTTCCATACCATATTCATGTTCCAATTCAGTTTATACGGGAGACCTCACCATGAACCTACCCTCTTCAATTTTATTCGCCGTAATTTTTCTGGCGTTCGTTTTTACCGCGCACCGGTTGTTAAAGCGCGTATTCCATATTTTGAAAAATGATGAAAGCGCAGGAGGCTGTAACTGTTGCAGTGGCAAATGCGCCAGTTGTAAACACTGCGCAGTTTATACGTCAGGAAAAGACAAGAGCAAAACATCGGGAATGATTACGTAATTTCATGAGACGAAATGAGCCGGCCGTGGCGAGACTGTCTGAGGGGCAAAGCCCCGAGTTTCGAAGCCACAGGCGAATGAGTCCATGAAATAGCAATCATGCACGGTTTTGCGTTGTCTTTCCCTGAACGTACAAATTACGCAAA
>JAFZIG010000064.1 GCA_017554485.1 Acidaminococcaceae bacterium
ACATTCGTCGCAAAAAATATGCTATTGTTCAGATATGCTGTATAAGCTGCCATTACAATGACCCTTCTGTGTATTCAATCGTTACGGTTGCATTTCCTCTGATTATCCATTCTGTATTCCTGCACGACGGCAGAATCAGCGCTGTATTCTCCCATGTTCCTGCAGACATGGTTATCGTATTTGTTCCCGCTGTTATAGTGATGCTCCCTGTTGTTGTTATTTTCGGGATCACTTCCTGCCGCGAGTTATCCAATACAATATTTGTGCCTGCTGCCGTAGTTACAACCCGGATCTTCCTTTCCCTGTGTTTATATGCATCGGCATATGGGATCACAAATCCAAATTCGCCTATCGGCCTCTTGCGGCTAAAATCTTCGATCTTAGCTTTTCCTACGTAATACCATTCCGGATCCGTCAGGAAATATAGCTTTACTTCTTTTCCTTCGAACTTATTTCTTATATTGGATATGAAACTATCCCATTCTGCTGGATTCCGCATTCCTCCAAATTCGATATCGATCTTGCGATATTTGAACACGGTCCCCCCGAATACGCTATCCGATGTGTCCAGAGGCCGAGGATTCCCCGGTACAAAGATGAGATTGCTATCATCCTGTACCGGGGATCCGATATAATCAGTATTTCCAATCGCAAGTCCAAAATCCGACAATGAATTGTATCTTGTTCCGTCTACTTCAATATCGACGGTATTCGTTTTCATGAATAATCCATTCCGTCTCATCCTCTTGCGCTCCTTGCTCTCAATGCCTCTAATTCCTGGTTGATCGACGGCGCCAGGACTCCCGCCCATGTTCCATCATCAAACCTTATATCTTTATCTGCTGCCAGATATGGCAAATACCGGACCAGAATATCCTTCACTGTAGCAATTGTGTTATCCGAGTTGCTCTCCCTTGCTGCTGTCGCCCGTGCAGATGTATGAATCCCGTTGTTCAGCGCCTCGATTCCCGTATTTATGCCCGTTGCATCGAATGTATCTGTCAGCGTGTCTATAATATCCGAGGCTGTTTTCAGAATTCCTTTTCCGCTCTTTTCCAGTCCTATTTCGAGTCCTTCTCCAGTGTATTCGCCTACTTCCTGCATGATCTTAGACGGGGATCTGATTTGTAAGGCCGCCCTCGCTGCTGCATTTATGCTGTTCGCAATGCTCCATGCCAGGTTTGACAGAGTTCCTTGCCATGATGCAAGTCCGTTATATAATCCTTGCCCCGCCTGGCTTCCTGCTGTCTGCATCTGATACGGCAGTTCACTTACTGCCGCTTTGATTCCCTGCGCGATACTTCTTATCGTTGCTGTTATCGCAGACTGTGTTCCTGATAATCCTGTATCGTACCTGCTTCCCGAATTGTAGCCCCATTTGTACATTAGCGGAGGCATGTCTACTCCGAGAGTCGCATAAAAGATCTCGTACATATCATCCACTGTTGCTGCCACAATATCACTATACGAATCGAATCCGCTGTTAAGTTGTGATCCCGATTCCGAACCGGCTTCGTTCATTTCCGCTGGTGTTCCGGCAAATTCATTCGCAATATCGTCCGCGATCTGCCCGGCTGTTGATGCTACCTGCGCAGCTTCACTTTCCATTCCTGCCGACAGGTTTTCCGGAACGGATGCGCCTACCGTCTGAATTTCATTCGCTACAATTGTCGGTTTTGCAGTTTCGCCCAGCTGATCTGCTGCGCTGATCACGCTGCTTAGTCCTGCATCATTTAAGAGTCCATTGACAAACTCTCCTGTAAGTTCCACTCCGCCTTGCTGTGCCGTCTCGATCGCCTGCGTAAACTGCACCAGTCCATTCAAATAATTATTTGCATCTGTCCAGCTGTATTCTCCTGACAACCAGCTGTCAACAAATGACTGTGATACATCCAGACCGCCCAGTCCTGCCGCCTCGATTGCCGTCTGGAAATCAACCAGGGCATTCATCCTGTCGATTGCCGACTGCTCCGCGATCTGCCCGTCATTCAGTCCTTTAACCAGCGTATCCGGAATCTGGATTCCCGCATTCTGGGCTGCTATAATCGATGTATTCAGTGCCTCCGGTATCGCCGTGCCAAATGTCTCCTGGTATATCCCCTGTATCGTCGGTACCGTTTGAGCTGTCTGCTGCGCGACAACCGTCATAGCTTCGCCCAGTTTTTCTTCTGCAAACGTGACGTTGTTTGTAGCCTCTTCCGCATTAGTCAGCGCATCCGAGCATCCTACATAAGCGTCCGAAACCTCTTTAATAGCGTCTCCGACATTGTAAAAAGCTACTCCGCTGTCAACTATCTTGTTTTCGAGGTTAAGCACCGCTTCAGCGCTTCCGTCTTGCAGCGCGGTTACGTCACGTATTGTGAGTCCATAACGGTCAAGGACATCTTTCAGCAGCTGTGTTGCTTCTTGCGCATTGTGCTGTGCCTGATACTGTTCTTTCAGACTCTCTGTGTACATTTCCTGCAGGGCCGCAACCTGCGCCTGTGCCTTCATTGCCTCTATGTTTTCATAGATTTCCTCGTTTGTCATGCTCAGGCTGTTGGTCACAGAATCCCATGACAGTCCGAGTCCCGGCACCAGACTGTTCAGCTGTTCAATGACTCCTTCTATCATGGCCGCTGATCCGGCCGTCCCGTCATATCCGGATATCAGTTCCTGCAGTTTTCCCGACAGATATTCCGCGGCAGCCGCATTTGCTTCCGATGCTTCTACCGTGTTTTCATAGCTTGACTTTGTATTGTCTATCGAGCTTGCAAGTGATTCATTCTTTTCGGCGATATCTTCCAGGGCTTCCGTAAACGGCGAAGCTTCTTTGAAAGCCTCCGACCATGAATTAGTCAGCGCTAAAATCCCAGCTGTCAATGCTGCCACAGCAGCAATCGCAAGGCCTATTGGCCCTGCTGCCGTCGTCCCGATCGACGACAGCGCTCCGGTTATGGACGAAATGCCTTTCAAAACCTTTCCGCCAACAACCAGAAGCGGACCGATCGCCGCTACGATCAGCCCGATTGTCACTATCGTTTCTTTCGTTCCCTCGTCCAAATTGGAAAACCATTTTGTTACATTCTGGATCGCTGTTGTGATCCGTTCCATAATCGGAGCCAGTGTATTTCCGATCGCCTCTCCCAACTCTGCCAGCATGAGCTGCATATTTTTCCACGCCAGCGTCATTTTATCTGTTCCGTCCAGAGTCTGGTCGTACGTTCCGTTTATGCTGTTCATGGCAGCTTCTGTGATTCCCATAGAGCTTGCCAATTCAGTGAAGCTTAATGTTCCGTTTTTTAGTGCTTGATAAACAGCCGGTGCTGCCTTTGATCCGAAAAGATCATATACATAGTTCAGTGCTTCCGTGCTTGTTCCGCTTGCCAGAACCTGTTGTTCAAGCTCTGCCAGTGCTTCATCCAGTGTTTTCCCTTCCTGTGTCGCATTGTACAGTGCTTTTTTCAGTCCCGTCAGTACCGCCGATGAGTCCGCTCCTGACGTTTCCAGCTGCGCCATAAAAACTGCTGCCTGGTATGCATCCAGACCCATCTCCTGAAGCGCCGTCGCGTTTATAACGAGGTTGGATGCCAGTGAATCCATCGATACGCCCGTATCCTGTCCTGCCTTGTTCATGACATTCAGCAGTGTTTCTGTATCGGCCGCTGACAGTCCGAAAGCACTCATTGCTTTTTGTACATTGTCGATGGCCGTCACTACATCCGTATCGTTTATATACGCAAATTTCTGGAATATTTCTGCCGTTGATTCCAGTTCTTCTCCCTGGAGCTGAAATCGTGTGGCCACTTCTCTGACTGCATTTCCTATTTCAGTGAAGTCTCCCATTACGGATCCGGCCAGATTCTTATAGATCTGCTCCATTTCCTCTGCTGCTTCACCTGTCGCACCAGTTTTTTTGATAACAATGTCCGCGCCTTCATCGACATCTTTGAAGGACTTTACCGCTGCGACTCCGAATGCCGTTACTGCTGCGGAAACCACGGATACTTTCTTGCCCACGGCTTCCATCTTTTCTCCGACTTCTCCTGTCACAGCAGA
>JAFZIG010000065.1 GCA_017554485.1 Acidaminococcaceae bacterium
GCCGCCGGAAAGAACGGTTTGTACATGTTCCGGCGAAACAGTGCGGATACCGTCGTTCTGGATATAAAAACTGCGCCCGTCATTCAGCTTAACACCGTAACGGGCAGAAAGCTCCGCCCTGCCGTCAGGCCGTACAACCTGGCTGTCAACTCCGCCATCCAGCACCGTGCCGTTAAACGGCAGCGCAAATCCAATAACCTCGCCGCCCGTGATAGCAATAAGCTGACGGCGCCCGGCTTTTCCGTCCTGCCCGATAAAAATCGGTTTCCCGACTTTGCAGCGGATTTCAAATGCTTTAACAAGTTTAGGTACCATAATAAAGAGCTCCTTATCACACTTTTCCAAAGGATTGGCAATACAAATAAAATTTGGGAAAATTTCCCTGTCGCAGGGCAGGCCAAGATCTTGCAACCTACCCCAAACCGGCTGAAACAAATTCTTAATCATATTATATACCGAAAACAAAAAACATCAAGGCTTACCACAACTTTAGATTTTCCCCCTACAAAACTTTGGATTACCGTAAACGGGAAAACTCTGCTATATTGTTATCCATCTGTTCACTTAAACTTCATAGAAAACCTTCAGTATTTATGCTACAATTATATTATAAAAGTATGGTAAATTATGAGGACGACAGCCAACTCGTAACAACACATGCACGCAAGGAGGGAGCATCATGACAACGGACGAGAAATACTTCCCGGAATTCCAGCAAAAGTTTATCCGGGTTGAGCCCGGCATTGAAATCAACACGTTGATCGGCGGCAGCGGCCCGGAAACCATCCTGCTTGTCCACGGCCACCCGGAGACGCACCTGATGTGGCGTTTCCTGACCCCGGAACTGACCAAACACTACACTGTCGTCATCACTGACCTGCGGGGTTACGGGGACAGCAGCAAACCGGAAGGCCTCCCCGACCACTCCAATTATTCCAAACGGGCCATGGCGGATGACCAGGTCCGGGTCATGCAGTCGCTGGGGTTTGAGCGCTTCCATGTGGCCGGGCATGACCGGGGCGCACGGGTGCTGCACCGCATGATCATGGACCATCCGGAAAAAATCAAAAGCTGCACCCTCATGGACATCATCGCCACCTACGACATGTATAAGGAGACCAATGAAGAGTTTGCCACCAAGTACTGGCACTGGTTCTTTTACATCCAGGGGAAAGGGTTCCCGGAAACTGCCCTTTCTGCTGATCCGGACCGTTTTATCAACTACAACCTGAACCTTAAGATCGGCCCGGCTGCCAGGGCGAACTTCCCGCCGGACGTGCTGGCGGAATACACCCGGTGCTTCAGCGACATCCGGACCGTCCATGGCATCTGCGAAGATTACCGGGCCAGCGCCACCATCGATATGGTACTGGATGAGCCTGACCGTCGCAAAAAGATTGAAACGCCGCTGCTTCTTTTATGGGGACAGAACGGCGTCGTCGGAAAATTATGGAACGTGATGGAAAAATGGGAACCCCTGGCCAGTAATATTGAGGGCGCTGCCATACCCCAGTGCGGGCATTTTGTTCCCGAAGAGCAGCCTGAACTTGTGTTAAAGAAGATGCTTCCGTTTTTGGAGAAGCACAAGGGATAACGTTTCCTGGTGCGAATGTAGCAACAATTACAAAAGGAGGAAACCGCCATGCATGCCATTGAAAAACTCCTGGCAGAAAAAGCCGGCAAAGCTTCCGTCCACGCGGGAGAAATTGTAAACTGCGATGTGGACATAGCCGGTATCAACGACCTGTACTACCAGACTGTTAAATCATTTTACGAAATGGGCGGGAAAAAGGTCTTTGACCCGGAAAAGGTTATCCTGTTCTTTGACCATTATGCTCCCTGCGCCACGGAAAAGCAGGCAGACAACCACAAAAAGTTCCGGGCTTTCACCAACGAGCAGGGCATCACGCACCTGATGGATATCAATGAAGGCGTCTGCCATCAGCTGATGGCGGACTACGGCATCTCCCGTCCGGGGCAGGTTATCGTCATCACCGATTCCCACACCACCACACACGGGGCTTTCGGCGCATTCGGCACCGGCGTGGGAGCCACTGACCTGGCCACGATCCTGGTAACAGGCAAGCTCTGGTTCAAGGTGCCGGAGGTCATCCGCATCAACCTGACCGGGAAACTGCAGCCCGGCGTGTATGCCAAGGACATCATCCTGCACATCATCGGCAAGCTAAAAGCGGATTACGGTGTTTACAAGGCTGTGGAATTCGCCGGCCCGGTGTTAAAAGAGCTCAGCGTTTCCGAGCGCATGGCCATGTGCAACATGTCAACGGAGATGGGCGCCAAGACCAGCTACATCCACCCGGATGAAATTACCATGGCCTACCTGGCAAAGCATAACATCACCGATTACAAAATTTATGAAACCGATCCCGATTACGTGTACGAGGCCGACCTGACCTTCGACGTTACGGATATTCCCCCGCAGCTGGCGGCGCCCTTCAGCGTGGATAACGTAGATGACCTGGCAGCATTTGCAGGGATTCCTGTGGACCAGTGCTATCTCGGTTCCTGCACCGGAGGACGGACAGAAGACTTTGCGGTTGCCGCGAAAATTTTAAAAGGGAAACATATTCCTTACGGCACGCGCATGATCATCGTTCCCGGTTCCCGGTTTGTATTGAATGAGTGTCTGGAAAAAGGTTATATCCAGACACTGCTGGAGGCCGGGGCCACCCTTACGGCGCCGGGCTGCGCCGCCTGCCTGGGCATTCATCAGGGGCTGCTGGCGGAAGACGAAGTCTGCGTTTCCTCAACCAACCGTAACTTCCCGGGCCGCATGGGGCATGTGAAAGGACGGATCTACCTGGGTTCGCCGGCCAGCGTGGCCACCGCGGCGCTGAACGGGAAAATCACGGACCCGCGTCCTTATCTTGAAGGGGGGAAAGGCGAATGAATACGATCGCAAAAGGCACGGCCTATGTTTTTGGCAATAACATTGACACCGACCAGATTTATCCGGGAAAGTATGTGGAATTGACAGAAATGGAAGACATCCGGCAGCATGCCATGAGCGGCAGCGAAGAACCGGACCTGGCTAAAATTTTCCAGCCGGGAGACGTCATCGTGGCCGGGACAAACTTCGGCTGCGGTTCTTCCCGCGAGCACGCGGCCATGACGCTGAAAGGCATTGAAGTGGGCGCGATCCTTGCGGAATCCTTTGGCCGCATCTTCTACCGCAACGCCATCAACCTGGGTATACCGGCCATCACCTGCAAGGGCATCCGCGGGCTGGTAAACCGCGGCGACAAAGTGCGCATTGATTTCACGACCGGTGAGATCGTCAACGAAACTACCGGGGCCACTGCCAAAGCAGAACCCATGAACGATTATATGATGGGCATTTTGCAGAACGGCGGCATCAAACCCATGATCCGCAAGATGCAGGAAGAGAAAAAGAAGTAAGCAGCACTGCGCCTGTCACCTAAGTCATAAATATTGACAAAAGTAATATGAAGCTGCATCGTGAATGTAATAAATAAGAGGGGGAAGCATCATGAAACTTTTGAAGAAAATTCTCATCGGGATAGTGGTCTTAATCATGATTGGCGTCGGGTTGATCGGGTTCGGCGTCTTTGAGGCAAAGAAAACATATACGGAAAAGATTGAACCGGATATGAAGCGCTATGTGACTATGACCCAGCAGGAACAGGACGAATACGTCCTTTCCAAGCTTGGGGACCTTTACACTCTTTCCCATAAGCGGGACGATTCCCCGGTAGGGAAAGCGGCGCTTAATGCACTGCAGAACGACCCTGCCGTCCGGCAGACTGGTCTCGTCTGGGGCCGTTCACTCTGTGCTTTTATTATCACGCAGAGCAAGGACATCTCGGCTACGCTCTCACCGGAGGACAAAGCGAAGTACAAAAAAGAAGCCGAGGACTTCGACAGCAAGAGTGACCGTTTCCAAAAGGAAATGGAGAGGGTTTTGCCTAAGAAAAAGTAAAAAAAGCACACCGTAGCAGATGGTTTTTGGGGCAAATCCTTACGGATTCATCACTCCAACTAAAGCAAAAAGTAAGAGGCAGTTGTTCGAAAATCTCAAACAACTGCCTCTTTGTTTATTTACTTGTACTTAAGGAACCGCTGATTAATACATCTGCACGCTAGCCGACGCTTTTTGTGAATGACTGCGTCACTGTCTCTCGACGCAGCCCCTCTACGCCTTCAAGCTATTTACGGTTGCACCATTCCCACCAGACATGAAGGTTGTAAGAACTAAA
Organism: Acidaminococcaceae bacterium; assembly: GCA_017554485.1. Taxonomy (GTDB): domain Bacteria; phylum Bacillota; class Negativicutes; order Acidaminococcales; family Acidaminococcaceae; genus Succiniclasticum. The sequence goes on from JAFZIG010000065.1 coordinate 4,239, forward strand.
CTTGGCATTGGTATTCGGTCTGATGTTGGAATTCCTGAAAATAAATTTATGCCAAACTTTGCCTTTATCAACATACAGCCGTCCCACATCAAACACATTTACATTGGAATAAATAACTCTTCCGGTAGCTTGATTTATAAACGTCACACCAAGCCTGTATTTTGTGACTGCTACCGGCCTGTCATTTGAATTGGTAAAATAGCCGCGAACCTCGGCATAACCATTACCAAGATAAGTATCTGTAATATGATACTGAACGGTTGCTTCCGCAAAAGCCACTGAATGCAAGGAATCAAATGTACAGAAGAAACTCAAAACAAATGACATAACAACTAATAATTTACAAAAACGTTTTAACATAACCAACAGCCTCCATTAAATTCAAATCAATCCGTTTAAATTATATTCCTTCATGTGCGTGCAGTCAACTTCCATTTTTAAAATGCCCTGATTTCCCCAACTGCAGTGTAAATCATGCCACGTTTGCCGCGGTCAGAGCGCATCAGCAAGATGCTTTCCACCGGCATGGAGGCCGTTTCGATTTGGATTCCTGGCATCGTGCCGGTGGCTTTCCGGATCAGTGTGATGTGAGGTGAAAAACGTTTTTTGTCAAAGGGAATGTCGTTTTCGGCCAGCGCGCGGCGGATGCGGCGCACCACCGCAGTCAGCGGCGCCGATTCCTCCATGCCTGCCCACCACAGGTCGCGGAAACAGCCCATGCCTTTAAGGCAAATGGAAAAAGATGAAAAGGATACGGACGAAAGAGCATCCATCACCTGTTCTTTATCCGGATACTCCCCGATAAAGGCCAGGGTAAGATGCATATTCTCCCTGGTCGTAAAATTGCCCCGGACCCCATGGGCATACATTTCATCCTGCGCAGCAATGAGGGCATCCTTCATGGCATCCGATAACTGGATCGCAATAAACAGTCTCATAATATCATCCCGCTTTACCGTTTTTGAATCATGCTTCGGCAATCACTTCAATTTCAACCAGTGCGCCTTTGGGAAGGGCCGCAACCTGCACAGCGGAGCGGGCCGGGCAATCCGTTTTGAAAAACTCAGAATACACGGCATTCATAGCCGCAAAATCGTTAATATCTTTTAAGAAGACTGTTGTTTTTACCGCTTTATCCACACCGGAGCCTGCTGCTTCCAGCACGTTTTTCACATTCAGCAGCGCCTGTCGGCTTTGTTCCACGATGCCGCCCTTTACAAATTCGCCTGTGGCCGGGTCAAGCCCGATCTGCCCGGAAGCAAACACAAAGCCGTTTGCTCTGATTCCCTGGGAATAGGGCCCGATTGCTCCCGGCGCATTTTTGGTCGCAATAATATCTTTTGACATTTTCCTTACCTCCCGGTTATTGTTAGTGCATTTTTTATTAAGGAAACACTGATTCAGTCATTCACAAAAGCGCCGGCTGGCGTGCAGACGAATTAATCAGTGGTTCCTTAAGACAAAAAACTTTTACTTTATGCTGTTTTCATTATATAATCAGTTGTAGCAAAAAGCCATATATTTTTAATCGGGAGACTGATTTATGGAAAATAAAAGTTTCTTCGGCGCAGTGTTTAGAGATTACTTTTCATGCAGTGGCCGGTTGAACCGCAAGCCGTATATTTGCCGTGGTATTGCGGTAACATTTGTTTCTACAGCATTAGCTTTTCTTCTGTTTTTTATTTTTGCCGGTTTTCCGCCTTCACGCCAGTATAAATATCCGGAATATGTCTGGCTCCATGTGGCCCTTTTTATTCTGATCTTCGTTCTGACGATTTGGATAGGCTTCTCTCTGGGCGTACGTCGCTGCCATGACGTGGAGAAGAGCGGCTGGTGGCTTCTGTTGGGTTTGATTCCTTATATAAATGTTGCCTGGGGCCTGTACCTGATTTTCAAACGCGGCACCATAGGCCAAAACAAATACGGCGACGACCCCATCCGCAACGATTATGACAGAATCGAAGACATCGCAGATAATCTGAAGGAACAACACGAGAAAAATTTTGAAAGAAAATAAAGATTAAAAGAGAAAAAAGGTGAAAGACACAAGCAAAACATCGTGTACGATTTTGCGAGGTCTTTCACCTTTTTATCTTTTTATTGTTTGTTTACTTATGCACGCTCTTCCCAAACTGCTTCATGTACACATGCTCCGCTGCCAGTTCCTGCAGCAGATGCCGTCCGCTCCACTGCCGGTTGGCCGGGGTAAGCATGGCTTTCAGTTCTACATTTTTCAGTTTACTCTTTTTCACCGACGCTAAAAAACGGTTCAGCATGTGCATATCAAAGCCGCATAAAAAAACCATCTCTTTCTGAGCAGCCTGTAGTAACAACTGATAAGCTTCCTTTTGCACTTGCACTACATCCTGGTCTTCTCCTGCTTTTTTGGCAGTTTCTTCCAACGTTTCGGCCAGTTTGTCTTCCTGGTTCTCCGGTGGGTTCACTGCTGTTTGCGGGCAGTCTTTCACCCCTGCCAGAAATCCGACTGCGTCGTCAAACTGTTCCGGTGCCACCGCCTTGCAGTTTACTTTTAAAATCATGCAGACCTGCCGCAGCTGCTGCAGACGCTCCGGGTTAAAATTATAAGCCAATACAATTTTGTTCATAAGTATTCACCTTTTAAAAAATCCCCGGCAACACTGTCGGGGATTTTTATTTTTAAAATTTCTTCAGTACCACTTATTAAAATGTTAATCATTGCGTTACGCTTTCGCAATTTTTAATCGTAAACGCACACACTCACAAAACTTTTCTACAAAACTAAATCAACTCTTTCAGTACAATGGTCTGTTCCCTGTTAGGTCCCACGGACACGATGCCCAGTTCCACACCGGCCACTTCCGACAGGCGGCGCAGGTATTTCTTCGCCCCTTCCGGCAGGTCTTCAAACTTGCGGCAGTTAGTAGTGTCGCACATCCAGCCGTTAAAGGATTCGTAAACCGGTTCCACCTTGCCCAGCAGTTTCAGGCTGGCGGGAATCTGTTTGATCTCCATCCCATCAATCTTGTAGCCCACACACATTTTGATTTTCTTCATCTGGTCCAGCACATCCAGCCGGGTCACCGCAATGGAGTCCAAACTGTTCAGCCGTACGGAGTACCGCAGCATGAAAGCATCCAGCCAGCCGCAGCGGCGGGGCCGTCCCGTTACGGTGCCGTACTCATGCCCTGTCTCCCGGATCTGGTGACCGGGGCCGTCCGTATCCAGCAGCTCCGTGACGAAAGGACCGGCACCTACACGGGTGGTGTACGCTTTCACCACGCCTACCACGTGGTCGATGAACCGGGGTCCGATGCCGCTGCCCACACAGGCATTGCCCGCCGTGGGGTTGGAACTGGTCACGTAAGGATAGGTGCCATGGTCAATGTCCAGGAAGGTAGCCTGCGCTCCTTCGAACAGCACTTTTTTACCTTTCTCAAACAGTTCATCCAGGATGACGCCGGTATCTGTCACATAGGGACGAAGTTCTTCTGCGTATTCCAGGTATTCCTTTAAAACTGTTTCGTAATCAAAAGGCTCCGCCCCGTAAATTTTCGTGATGATTTCATTTTTGGCCGCCATGTTGGCTTTCAGTTTTTCCGCGAATACCTCTTTGTCCATCAGGTCGCAGACGCGGATGCCTACCCGGGCCACCTTGTCCATATAGCAGGGGCCGATGCCGCCTTTGGTAGTGCCGATTTTTTTATCGCCCAGGGCTTCCTCCTGCAGCACGTCCAGCTTCTGATGGTAGGGCAGCACCACGTGGGCCCGGTCACTGATGGCGATGCGGCTGATGTCCACGCCCTTGTCATGCATCTCTTTGATTTCCTGCAGCACCACGCCCGGGTTGATGACAACGCCGTTGCCCAGCACACAGATTTTCCCGTGGTACAGAATGCCGGAAGGCAGCAGCCGCAGCTTGTAAGCCACGTCGTTTACCACCACGGTATGCCCCGCATTGGAGCCGCCGCTGTAACGTACCACCGCGTCCGCCTTCTGTGCCAGATAATCTACAATTTTACCTTTTCCTTCATCGCCCCACTGGGCGCCGATTACAACAACTGATGACATAATGTTTACATCTCCCCTCAAAGATTACAACAATGTTATAAATATTTATTTCCCAGCCGATGCTGTCTGCAATTTGCATCCGGTTCATGCAGCCATAATCAGCATCAGACAAATTAACTTACAGCCCGAACCTGGCAAAAATTCTGTCTACATGCACCAGCATGGGCTTGTAATCAAAGCACTCCTTGATCTCTTCCGGCGTCAGGTACTTGCGCACGTCTTCGTCCTTGCAGAGATTCTCATAAAAATCTTCACCCTCCAGCCAGCGTTTCATGGCATTGCGCTGTACCCAGCGGTAGGCCGTATCCCGGAAAGCGCCTTTGGCAACCAGGGCCAGCAGCACCCGGGGACTGTAGATCAGGCCGCCGGTCATGTTCAGGTCTTCCAGCATCTTATCCGGATACACC
>JAFZIG010000066.1 GCA_017554485.1 Acidaminococcaceae bacterium
ACCACGGTGACCCTGCCCCTGATCAAGAGCGCCTTCTTCGGCGGCCTGATCTACTCCTTCATCCGCAGCATGACCAGTATCAGCGCGGTCATCTTCCTGGTGTCCGCCAACTACAGCCTGCTGACGGTCCTGATCCTGGACCAGGTGGAAGACAACCAGTTCGGTGTGGCTTCGGCTTTCTCCACCATCCTGATCCTTATCGTATATATAGCGATTGTCATCATCAAACTGATGTTGAACCGGCTGGGCAGCAACCCGCAAAAGAGCGAGGCGTAAATAAAGGAGATATTGAAAATGGCAAAACAAGCTAGCATCCAGTTAAAAAATCTGACGAAGGAATATGTGACTCATGAAGGCACCGGCACCTTTTTAGCGGTGGACCACATCAACGTGGATATCGCCAGCGGCCAGTTCGTGACCCTGCTGGGACCTTCCGGCTGCGGCAAGACTACGACCCTGCGTATGATCGCGGGCTTCGAGGGCATCAGCGAAGGGGAGATCCTGCTGGACGGTGTGCGCATCAACGAGCTGACCCCGGACAAACGGGATTCCAGCATGGTGTTCCAGAGCTATGCGCTGTTCCCCCATTATGATGTGTTTGATAACGTCGGTTACGGCCTTGTCAATAAGAAGATGGACAAGGCGACCATTAAAGAAAAAGTAATGAACATGCTGGAACTGGTCGGCCTGAAGGGGATGGAACACCGTATGCCTAACCAGCTGTCCGGCGGCCAGCAGCAGCGTGTGGCCCTGGCCCGGGCCCTGGTCATGGAACCGGCGGTGCTGCTCTTTGATGAACCTCTGTCCAACCTGGATGCCAAGCTGCGTGTGTACATGCGCACGGAGATCCGGAAGATCCAGCAGCGCATCGGCATCACCAGCGTATATGTTACCCACGACCAGAGCGAAGCCATGGCTCTTTCCGACAAGGTCATCATCATGAACGGCGGCAAGATCGAGCAGGTAGGCAGCCCCACGGAAATCTACCAGTATCCCGCATCCCATTTTGTGGCGGACTTTATCGGCAGCGCCAACTTTGTGCCGGCGAAGGTGAAGAGCGTCAGCAGCCAGGCCAAAAAGCTGGAAAGCAAGGCCGGCCCGGGGCTGATGATCAGCACGGCGGTAGTAGAGATGTTCGGCCAGGAATTCACCACGAAGTGTATTCAGGGCGAGCTGAACCCCGGCGATACGGTAGAAGTGGTGATCCGTCCGGAAGCCATCGAACTGGCGGACGACGGGGATGTAAAGGCAGAAGTTACAAGCTCCACGTACATGGGCCAGATGCAGGACTATGTGGTGCAGGTAGGCGACCAGGAACTGGTTACCCAGACCTACAACCCCGGCAGCAGGAAAGTTTACAACCCCGGCGATGCGGTGTATCTGCGCATCCAGCGTGAAAGCCTGCACGCGATTAAAAAATAAATTTGTTTAAGTATTGATTAGTAAAGTCAGCGCCGGGACCGTTTGAATAAGCGAAGCGCTCCCGCAGGGCGCGAGGAATTGTTCATTAAAGAAGGTCTGGCGGGAAAGGCAACAATGCTTTACACTGCGCAACGCGACGCGGGCCACGACCGAAGCGTTTGCTGAGCGCTATGAAAACGATACCGGCGCTGACTCTTAAAAGTTATAATTAAATTTAATTTTTAAAGGGAGGAAAAAAGGATGAAATTTACCTGGAAAAAAGCAGCTGCATTGGCAGCAATGGCAGCACTGACCGTTTCTTTCGCAGGCTGCGGCGGCGGAGACAAAAAGGCTGAAAAAAAGGCGGATCCGAAAGCCGGCAAAGAACTGGTTATGTACATGGGTATCGTAGAACAGGCTGCTAAAGTAGTCGCTTCCGAGTTCGAAAAAGATACCGGCATCAAAGTTAAATTTGTTCGTATGTCCGGCGGCGAGACCCTGAGCCGTATCCGCGCGGAAAAGAACAACCCCCAGGCCAGCCTGTGGTACGGCGGCAGCGCCGACAGCTTCATCATGGCCAAAAAAGAAGGCCTGCTGGAAGCTTACAAATCCCCCAACGCGGAAAAGATTAAAGCAGACTTCAAGGATCCGGACGGATTCTGGACCGGCATTTACCAGGGCTATCTGGGCTTCATCCTGGACAAACGCTGGTTTGAAGAACACAAGGCGCAGCCTCCCAAATCCTGGGACGACCTGCTGAAACCGGAATTCAAGGGCCAGATCGTAATGGGCAACCCGGGTTCCGCTTCCACCGGCTATGTACTGGTTTCCGCTACCGTTCAGCGCCTGGGCGAAGAAAAAGGCATGGAATACCTGGCCAAACTGGACAAACAGGTTAAACAGTACACCAAAGCCGGCGCGGCTCCCGCCCGTTCCGCTGCTCTGGGCGAATGCGCCATCGGCATCACCTACCTGCATAACGGTATCCGCCTGATGAAGGAAGGCAACAAGAACGTAGCCCTGTCCCTGCCGGAAGAAGGCACTGCTTACGAACTGGGCGCCGTTGCCATGATCAAGAACGCTCCCCAGAAGGAAGCTGCCAAGAAGTTCATTGACTGGTGCTTAACGAAGAAAGCCCAGGAAATCGGCCAGAACAACAA
>JAFZIG010000006.1 GCA_017554485.1 Acidaminococcaceae bacterium
GACGACCACTTTTTTTCCTGTGAGGTCAGGCGGGTTGCCATATCCCACATTACGCAGGAGGCTGATGGCAGATTCAACGCCCTTACTGTCTTCCCCGGGGATACGCATTTTTTTGGCTGTATGGGCACCGAAGGCCAGATAAACGGCATCGAATTCTTTCCGTAAATCTTCTACTGTAATATCGCTGCCGACAGAAACACCCATCTGTGTTTTTACGCCGGTGGACAGGATATGGTCGATATCCGCGTCCAGATAATTCCGAGGCAGCCTGTAGGCCGGAATGCCATACCGAACCATACCGCCCAGCTTGTCAAGGCGTTCCATAACGGTAACCTGATGTCCCATTAACTGCAGATAGTAAGCTGCGGTCAGACCGCCGGGGCCGCCGCCCACAACAACCACTTTTTTGCCCGTATCCGGCAGACGTTTCGGCGCGGGAACGGATTTGATGTGTTCCGCTGCGTACCGTTTTAAACCGCAGATGTTGATGGCCTCGTCAATCATATTGCGGCGGCAGTTGCCTTCACAGGGATGCTCGCATACGAAGCCGCAGGATGCGGGGAACGGATTATCTTTTCTGATCAGGCGGATCGCGTCTTCGTTGCGCCCGTCGGCAATTAAGGAAAGATATCCGGGGATATCAACGTGGGCCGGGCAGGCTACGCGGCAGGGTACCGGCTGGTTCTGGTGCATCAGGCAGGCGTGGCGCTGAATGTGTTCCTGATATTCGTCCGCAAAAGCGGCCAGGCTGTTCAAAACCATTTCGGCAGCACCGTAGCCGATGGCACAGTCTGCAGAAAGGAAAATACTTTCGGCAGTTTTACGCAATACTTCCAGATCTTCCGGAGAGGCTTCGTTATCCAGGATTTTTTCCAGCAAATCTCCCAGAGGGCCCAGGCCGATACGGCAGGGAACGCATTTGCCACAGCTTTGGGTATGACACATGCGCACAAAGGAGAGGGTGATGTCAATAGGACAAACACCGCCGGGACTGGCTTCCAGACGTCCTTCCATGGTCTGGTACATTGCGTCGAGAACTTTTTGTGACTTCTCGGGAATGTCCAGTGTAATTTTGCTCATGATGATTACCTTCCTTGTAATATAAGCAGGGTATTTTGTGGTTTCTGCTTTCAATGTAGTATATCATATTTTCTAAAATTAACAAAATATAATACACTCTATTAATTATTAATACAGGTCACTTTTGTTTCATCAAAAAAAATGTAAAGTTTTTTACAAAAAGTTGTTGACAAGGGAATAAAGAAGTGCTATGATTATCAAGTCGTCGAAAGATGACTACTACGTCGGGGTACTTTTCTGAAGCTCTTCGCGAGTGAAGAAAAGTACATAACGTAGAAAAAACAGTTGACAACATCGTCGTGATGTAGTAAACTATGCAAGTCGTCAGTTGACGACGTGGAACCTTGAGAACTGAATAACGAACCAGATGAATGTGCGGGTCAACCCTTACAAAAGGGTGGCCCAAAAGAAGTCAAAGAAATTCCAAGCAACAAAGAACAAAGAGCCGAATCGGCTTTCTGTAA
>JAFZIG010000067.1 GCA_017554485.1 Acidaminococcaceae bacterium
CATATGTCCCCCCCCCCCCTTGTGTTGTGTTAACGTTTCTTGCGTTGGCTGTTCTTTAACAACGCTGCATAATCCGTTGTCTGTGATGGAACAAACAAATCAAATTGTGGGTAATAGTCAAAGCTGCAATCAAAAGAACTGATGCCGTATCGGTTCTTCAGGCAGACAAGTTTTATTCTTCGCGGGTTCTCTGCCTTTGCTCTGTTTACCGCTTCCCGTTTGTCTGCAATGCAGCCTTCTTTGTCAAATGGTGAGTTATCAAGGCACTCAAGCTGCAACCCCCAGACAACATCCGAGCCATATTCAATCCCGCCGCTTTCCTTCAGGCTTTCAAATGCAATCGGGGTCAGATAATTGTTGCGGTTCACCGCGCTGATAACAATGAGCGTCAAATCAAGTTCGCGGGAAAGACGTTTCAATTCCGTTACGGCAAGATCCACTTCTTCCCGCTTGCTGCTGTGGCTTTTGCCTTCTGCCGCCGGTTGAATGATTTGCAGATAATCGATGAAACAAATTGGCGTTATTCCCGTGCGTTCCCTGTATCTGCGGATGTAGTCAGCAATAAAGCCCAAATCACAATTAAAATTGCCTTCTACAATGGAAAGGCGTTCGCCAATCTGTTCCTTGTACCGTCCAACCGCTTTCACCACCTGGGAAGGAATATCGCCGCGCCGGATGGACAAGCTGCTTACCGCCGTTTTCATATCGGCCTGCGCGGTCAGGCGGGCAAGGCTCTTTGTTACCAATTCCAACCGGCTTTGCTCCAATGAGAAAAAGATCACTTCATGCCCTGCGGCTGCAAGCTGATCGGCTGTTTGCAGAGCAAGCGTCGTTTTTCCAAGACTGGAAATTGCCGCCAGTATGTACAAGCCCGCGTTAAGCCCGCCTGCCTTTTCATCAAGGTTTGCAAAGCCCGTCAAACGTTCCTGTGCTTTTTTGAACTTCACAAGTTCGCCGTCCATCAGGGTGCTAATATACAGACTGGTGTTATCGGGGCGGCTGGTGAAGGCCCTTTTCACGGCCTGTATGAATGTTGCGCGGTCTGCCGTCAGTGCTTCGTTCGGGTCTTTGTGCCCGCCGCAAATGTCCGCAGTGATCCAACTGATGTTTAGCCGGGTCAATCCTGCCTTCAGTTTTTCGGTGGTTTTCCGGCCTGAATCATCGTTATCCAGGCAAAGTATCAAAGTTGCCTTTGTTGGGTGCTGCTCCAGCTGCTCAAGCAACTTGTCCGCGTTGCTTGTCGAGTTCAAGGCAATCGCCGTTTCCCCTGCTTCAAGGATGGACAAGGCGTCAAAAGCGCCTTCTGTGATGAAGATGTTTTCCGCGTCAGAAGAAAAGGCAATGTCACTGCCAAAAATGCCGGGCGTGCCTTCGTTCATCTTCTGATGTTTGCGCTGTTGTTCATCAAGCTGCGCCGCCGGTCTGATGTCACGCGCCACATAGTGCCCCCGCGTGGAAGGAAGGATCAAAACGGGCTTCGGATCCGGTAGCCAATCGCTGCCCTTTTCCTGCTGCTTCCGCCTTACTTCGGGGCTGATCCATGCCGGATCAAAGCCAATGGAATACTGCTCTGCAATCTCAAGGCTGATACCCCTGCGCTGCAAATACGCCTGCGCTTCTGTGGATTCCGCAAGATTCCGCCCGCATTGCTCATAATACGCGGTAAAGTCTGCGGGCTGCTGCGGTGCATTGTCTGCCGGTTTCGTTGCGTTGGTACTAGTACCATTAAGGGAAGGAACGCTTTCCCCTTTTACTGTTACTGTCGGGCGTTCGCTGGTGGGCGGGTCAATGGCGATGCCCAAACGCGCCGCCAGTTCATCAACCGCCCTTCCAAAATCCGTTTCCGGGTTCATGTGGCGGTCGAGCATATACAGATCGATCACGCTACCGCCTTCAAAAGAGCAACCGCCATTCCAGCATTTCAAGAAGTGATTGCCGCTCTTTTTGTATTCCGTTATGCCGGTGCCGTGCTTCCCGCTGCCGCTGCCGCAAAGCGGGCAAATTATGCCCTTGCCCCTGCCGTTGCCGTCTGCCGGGTAAACATCCTGCCAGCGTGCCTTTATTTCTTCTGTCGCCGTCCGTCTGTCCATGTGATGTCCTTTCCCCGTCACTGCAACGGCGTGTTTTGGCGGGCTTCTATCTTCATCCGCGCCACAAATTCATCAAAGTTTTCTTGTGCTTGCACTCCATCGTTTACCTGTTTTCCCCTAACCATTGCTGCAATGGATTTGAGTTCTTCTGCGGCTTGCAAAAAGGTTTCTTCAGGCACTAATTCCGGGAAAACCTTTTCTTCTTTGTTCCCAATAAGGATGGAAACGCCCCAACCGGAAAGGCCCTTTTCTGATTCTTTCCGTTCCAGCTTCAAAACGTATTCGCCAGCGGCAAGGGCTTCACTAAATGTCTGCGCCGGTGCGCTTGCTTTGGGGCTTTTGTTTTTTGAAGTCGCTGCTTGAATTGTGCTCTTTGCCATCGTTTGTCCCTTTCTGATTTTGGTTTTGTTCTGCGGATTCCGGAAAATTCCGGCAATCGCGCCCCTGTTTTTGTCCCTAGCTATCCGCTAAGGATGTGATGCCCCTTTCCCCCCTGCGGTGGTGCCTTCTCCGTTTTTTTGTGGGTTCTTCGCTTTTTTATAAGGGCAAAAAACCTGCCCTTTTCCTTTTCTATATTCTTGTTCTTATTGCGTGTCAAGTACTAATTAAACATCTTGTGCCTGCCGCGCTTCATGTTCCTTGCTTAATGCCGCCTGCTCTGCTGATAAAAGAAAAGGCGGATTTTTCATCCGCCTTTGTCGTTGGTAGTCTATCAGGAAGCCAGCCCGCATCAAGCGGGGCTGGCGCTGCTATAGATCTTTAGATCTATAATATTTGCGAGAAAAAAAGGTGAGTTAAGTGTTGGATAATATTTAATTCTAGCGATTTCAGCTAAACTTTGGCCCAACCAAAACTAAACTTTGGCCCAACCAAACTAAACTTTGGCCCAACCAAACTAAACTTTGGCCCAACCATTTTCTTACCCGCTGAAGTCGGGGTTCTTCCCGTAGTGAGTAATAACTAATTCGTTGTTAAGCGTGCTGTTTGTAGGTGGTTTGAAGGTGTCAAAGTTGGCTGTTTTTATGGTGAGCCGCCGGTAATATTTTGGGATGTCGGATTTCTCCATGATGATCCTGATCGCCGCCGCGAAAACATCTTCCAGCTTCCTGTTTATCCGCTGCGAGTCGGTTTTGTGGTCAATCCGTCTTGCCTTTTCAATTGCCGCCTGATCTTCCCCCGCCTGCCGCGCTTTTTCTTCTTCTTTCCCCTGCCTGCTGCGGATTTTATCAAATTCCCTTTTCAGTTCGGGGCAATCATCAATCAGTTTTGAAAACTTCGCTCTGTATGAAAAAATGCGCTTGTTGTCTTTCGGAATGATACTTACTTCAGGGTTTGTTTCCTGGGCAAATGTTTCTTCAATAAGTGTTTCTGTCCCGTCTGCTGCGGTCTTTTTGATTTTCCTTCTTATAGGTTTCTGTGGGTTCCCGCTGTTATAGGTTGCGTTGTCTGCGCGTGTCACGCCCCTTGTGATCAAGCCCATTGCGATCCTGTTGGCGAGTTCAACCGCCGTCTGGTTTTCGGTCATTATGTCTGCGTGGAAGATGTCCCGGATCGCACCATGCTTTTTAACATTGAGTTCCACATACTCAATCAACTTGAACATATAAGGCGTTGTTATCTGTACGGTTTCGCTTTCTGCATCGTATTTGACGAAACCAACTATTTGATAAAGGCTTTTCCCGATGAAGCCCGCAACGGTAAGGAATGGCCTTAAAAGCTCCATGAATTTGTCGCGGCGCATTTCTGCCATTGTTTGCCCTTGTCGTTTCGCCAGTGCCTTTGTTCCTTTGTTGTGCTCAAGCGGGCGTGGGTCAATCCCCATGCCCATTAACGCTCCGGGCAGGTATATAGACAGTATTGGATTGTTACTGTTCGTTTCGCGCAAGTCTTTGTTTTTCGCAATATCAAGCAACCACATCAAAAAGGCTGTATGTATGGAATCAACTTCTTTAAGAATGTCTTCAATGGGGTATTTGCCCTGCGTCATATTGTAGAGATTGATTTGCCCTGTCTCTTTGTTAATTACCAAGTCGCTAACTTCTTCTGGAAACGTTTTCAGAACGTTTCTTGTGAAGTAACTAAAGCCAAAATCTTTATCCGCAATGATCGCCAGGTATTTTACTGCCGTAATTAAGGCTTCTTGCTGCTGCGCCAGTTTGTGCCGTTCGTGGGCTTCTTTGATGTGTTTGCGCCGGCTTTCTTCCTTATCCGTATCTGTCGGGAAGGTGAGTTCTAATTGTTCCGGTTCTGGTTCCTCTGCTTTTAAGAAAGGGATGTCCTTCCCATCTTCCCGCGCCTTGCGTGCTGCTGCGGCAATCAGTTCATGTATCCCGGTCTGCTCATCTTCGTATTTTTCCGGGTGTTCGGTTGTCTCTGCCTTCATGTACGGGGCAAGCGTTGCCATTGTCTGCAATGTTTGCCGGGTGTTGTCGGAAAGTAGTGTCTCAAGAAATTTTTTGATCGGCTCTATTGCTGTGGGGTCAATGGCACCTAGTTCGTTTTTTAAGGTTTCAATGGCTGTATTGATGCCGTCAACAAAACCGGGTTCTTCTACTACCTGCCGCAACGTTTCCCGCAACGATTCCTGCCAGAACAAGTCTTGCTGTTCCTGCGGCAAGTTTTTGATCTGTGACAAGGGCAGTTTTAGCAGGCGTTGAAATTCTTCCTGCTGTGCTGCAATGGTTTCTGAATCGTTGCTGGTGGAAGATTGTGTAACATCCGCTGCGGATTCTTTGATCTCTGGTGCCATCTGTACGCCGTTCCTTTTTTACTTAAAGGATTCCTTAAACGCCTTTGCCTGCTCATAAAGTTCGGCATTGGCTGCCATGCTCTGCTTAAGAACATGGTTCACAAAATCCGTGATGCTTTCCCCTTTTACCCGTGCCATTGTCGTGATGTATTCGTGGGTTTCAGGGGTGAAAGCCATGTTGATCCTTAGTGCCTTGCATCCTTTGCGGCCTTGCGTGGTGCCTGCCTGCCGCATTTCTTGCGCCTGCTGTTCGTTGTATTCTTTGCGTGTGCGCTGTACATCTTGCGCCTGCTGTGGTTCCTGTTCCGGGTCTGCGGTTGCTTCTGTTATTGCGCTGTAAACTCTGCCGGTGTTCGCTGCCGAAAAGTCTTTCTTGCCTGCCATTTTCGTTTCTCCGTTCTTTCCTTCGTTCGTTGTGTGGGTTGTCTGTTTGTTTTCCTATTGTTCCAGCTTATCCAGCAATTGCAGGTAATCCGCCGCCGGGTTGCTGTTCGGTGCGTATTCGTACAAGCTGCGCTGCAATGTTTGCGCTTCACGAAGTGCAACGGCTTCACGGATAGCCATTAAGAAGGGAATGCCCATTTCCTGCGCCTTCGTTCTGATTGTCTCTGTCATCTGCCGGGCAAGTGTGCTGCGGCTCCCGTGCCTGGTTAAGATAATGCCGGTCAGCTTCAAGGCGGGGTTGCTCTGCTGTATCTGCCGGGCTGTGTCCACCATCTGATAAAGTCCCTGCAAGCCCACAATGTCCGCCTGCAATGGGATTATCAGATCACTTGCTGCCATGAGCGCATTGTATTGAAGCTCCCCCGCCGTGGGCGGGGTGTCGATCACAATCAGGTTGTATTGCGCCGCTATTGGTTCAAGGGCTGTACGCAAACGCCTTGCGCTGCCCCTGCCGCTGCTGATGGTTTGAAGGTTCCAGCTTGCCGCAATCACATCAAGCCCGCCTGCCATGTGCTGTATGGTTGCCGGTTCCCCTTCCAGCATTTCAAACGAGCCTGCGCGGTTGGTGTCTGCCCCCAGGAAGAAGGACAAGTTGCCCTGTGGGTCAATGTCTATTGCCAGCACGCGCCGCCCTTTGTGGGCTGCTGCCTGCGCCAGTGCCGCCGCTGTGGTGCTTTTTCCGCTGCCGCCTTTTTGGTTCGCAATGACTACGGTTCGCATTGCCTGCCGTCTCTTTCTTTATCTTTATAAGTATCTTTATTATTGTGTCTAAAGTACAAGATGTTTAGGAAGTTTTTTAATCCAGCTATTCAATATTATTTGAACTAGGATTTGCCGCCCCATGAAACGCCCCTTGCCGGTGGCTTACCGTATTCTCAAAAGACCGGATATCCACAAGGCAACGCCTTTTAGAGATTCTTCCTGAATCTCTCCATCCTTGTATACGCTGTGCAAACCGTGATCGGTTGCCGCCTGTTGCCATTGTTCGGAATGGTTGCGGTCATCTATGCCGTTCTTCGCGCAATACTGATGAATCATTTCATGGAGCATGACTGCCGTTAAGTAATAAGCCTGTATTTTCTGCGTGGGCTTCTTCTCAAGGGTGTTTACAAAACAATGGTCAAAGAAGATGCTTTCCGGATACGTAACCTTCTGTGTAACCGAGTCAATGCACATCGTCTCATAATGCCCATTTTCTTCCTTGAAATATCGCGCCCAACAGTCATCTTTGGGATCTCCCTTGTTCAAGTTCCGAATGTCGATCCAAACCGGCTTCAGTTCCCCCTTGAAGATTTCTTGGTTGATGGTCTTGTGTAACCTTTCAAGGAAGGCAATTTGCTTTTCCCATTCAAGCGCTTCAAACCGCATCGCGTCCCCCTTTTGCCTGTAAGAAGAAGCCCGGCCTTTTATCCCTGCGTCAAATATTCTCGCTTCGTCTCTGTTCTTCTCAATTCGTCAGTCAAAACTTCTCCGTTCTTCTCTGTTTCTCTCTGGCGGGTTCTCTGTTCCGCTCTGTTTTTCTCAAAACTGCTTCGTTCTTCTCTCCCTGTAGCGTGATCGTGTTGGGCAAGGTATGCAAAGTAAGCCTACTTTGCCGCGCCCTTATTCGCCCGCCTTTGGCGTGTTCAACGGGGTTCTGTTTTGACCTTTTGCCTGTAAGAAAGTAGCCATTCCCCCTTCAATGGTTCTTCGTGTGCATGGTGTCTTTATCTAGCTGCTATTGCCGTCGCAATCGTTGCCAGCTGCTCAAGCTGTGCCGGGTTCATCGTCTGCATTGCCTGCAATATTTTGTCTGCCGCGCTGCTGGCTGCCTGCCCGCCGTGGTAATGCTCAAAAAGACGTTGCGCCAAAACTGCGTCTTGTGCGTTGGTGTCGTTATTCAGGTAAATTTCTGTCGTTTTGGGGCTGCTGTGCCGCATATACATCTGCGTTTGATAGATGTTATCGCCGGTGATCTCCATAACGTGCTGCCCTGCCGTGTGCCGCAAGCTGTGGGCGGTCAACCGCTCCGAGTCAAAGCCCGCGCCCTGCATTGCCCTTTTCAACATTCTGCTGATCGTTGTCGGGTCAATTCGTTTGCCGCCGCTGCGGTTGCCGGTGCTAACGAACAAAGGGCTTGCGCTTGTCGGTCTGTCTGTCCGGCTGTTGATGTAATCGCGGATCGCTTCATATACCGCCCCCGCCAATGGTTTTTTGGCGTCTGGTTCGGTGTGCCCTTTGCCCCAAACAAACAAGGTGGCGTTGCCGTTTCTTACTTCCAGATCGCGGATGTTCGCCCTGCTGATTTCGATTGTTCGCAATCCAGCATTTACCGCTAAAAGGTACATCGCAAACAATCGCTTGCCCTGTTCGCTGCTGCGTTGTATCCGGCCTGCGGTGTCCTTCTTCGCGCTTGCCGCCGCTGCCTGCTGTGTCCCTGCCGCATTGGTGATGCTCTGCTCAATCGTTTGCACATCCTGCGCGGTCAGGCTGTCTTTCCGGTGGCTGTCGGTGATTTTCGGGGCGTGAATGTTCGCCGCAACGTTTGAATAAAGCCCTTCTGCCGCTGCCCATGAAAAGAACTGCTTCACGGATTGCAGATATTGCTTCACGGTGTTTGGCTTGCAGGTGACGCGCTGCGGGTTCCCGGTGTGATCTGTTCTGTACTTCCAGCCCTGCGGGGCTGCGGGGTCAAATTCGATTGCGTCATGCTCTACGGTCAACCATTCCCGGAAGTTGATCACATCTTGCCGCGTTGGCTGCGCAACGCCTGCATATTTCATCCAGCCCATGAACTGCCGCAAGTTGGTTAAATAGGTGCGGGCGGTTTTCGGGCTGCGGTCGATGTAGTCTACAAACGCCAGAAAAAGATTTTGCCCCATTGCCTGCGCCGGTAATGCTGTGCTGGTGGTAACGATCGCATTGCTGTTCATGGTGTCCGCCCCTTTTCTTCTGTTATCCTTTTCTTTTTCTTTTTTACGCTTGTTCCTTTTGTGCGTCAAGTACTAATTAAACTTCTTGTGTTTATTGTGCTGCGTTTCGGGCTTTGTTCGGGGTTTCTTTTTTAAAGGCAAAAGAAAGGCGGCCCACCGGTTTCCCCGGTTGCCGCCCACTTGCTGTTTATTTCCCGACGAATTGCTTTAAAACTGGTTTGTATCCTGATGAAGGAGTATAACTTGACGGTTAAACATCCGAATTTAAAAGGGTTTCTAAATTGGAAATTGCTCCGATATGTTGTGTGGTATGTTGTTAATCGTCCGATAGGCTTTCAGAATCAGGAAAGAGCAATTTTTCAACTTGCAAAATCTTCCATTCATCCACATCTAGCCTGTAAGGATAAGTCCCTTGACTATACGCCTTTCATTTTCAACGTAAAGTCTTTTTTCTTTTTCCCTGGCGTTGGTGGTGGTGAAAACAAAAAGAGCGGGGCTTTCTGCTCCCCGCTCCGGCTTCTTGCGTGGCCCGTCAGGGCAAAAACTCCATGTGGCCCTTGTGTTGGTATTGGCGTTTCTGCGTTTGCCGATTCTGGGCGGCATTCTGGCGGCTGGTTTTCTTCTGGCGTTGCTCCCCGTTGAACGTGGCCCCCGGCCCGTGAATAAGGCAAGGTGTGGCAAAATGTTGCAGGCCTATTTTGCATACCTTGCCCGCGCAATGCTCAGAAGTGAAACGGCAACCAGGCTTAAGCGTCCCTTAAGCATCCCTTAATCAAGGCGGCAATCTGACGGCAATGCTCAAGGCTTGCTCAAGTTTGTTCCAAGTCTAGCTCAAGACTAGTCCAAGACTATCTCAAGACTATTCCAAGCCCTGCTTAAGCCTGGCTAACGTTCTGCGGCCTGTGTTGGCTGCCGTTACCATTCCAAGGCTTCAAAGGGGTTAGGTGCTGCCATCTTTGCGGTCTGTTCGTCTGCGGCTGCAAGCCTTTCAGAAAACTTTGCAGCGTTTTCGATGATCATTTTTGCCGCCTGCAAGCGGATTCCAGCGGGGTTTTCTTCATCGTTCATGATGCCCGTTACCGCGTCAACGGCTGCGGATAGATTGCGGTTCATAGCCAGTACCGCCGATCGCACAATGTCGCTTTTCGCCGCGCTGTATGCCGCCTTAAATTCACGGGTGCCCATGCGGTCGTAAAGGGTGCGCTGTCCGATGCCGGTCAATGTCGCGGCCTGCGCTATGCTCCCGCTTTGCAGCAATGCCGAAACGATTTCTTCATCACTTACCGCTGTTTGATTCCGCCTGTTTGTCATCTGGTTTGCCTTCCCCCAATTCAAGCCCCTGCAAAGCTGCAAGCAATATGCGGGCTTCATCGTTTGATAGTGTCACGCCTTTAAGCGGCTGTCCGTCCTTCCACTTGCGCAAATCCAGCTTTGCCGGGTAGCCATTAAAGGAAACGCGGTTTAGTTCCGTGCTGTAATCGCCGCTGTTGCCCAAAACTGCAATGTGTTCTGTGATTTCAAAATTAAACCGGCCTGCCATCAAAAACGCCTTCCCCCTGTTTACTGTTCGGTTGCTGCTGGTAAATTTTCGAGCGTCTTTAAACAAGCTGCGCGGGTTTTGAAGATTTCGCCCCCTCTGTGCTGCAACCGCTTGCAGTACGTCTCCATATCTTCACGGGTTGCCGGTATGTAATAACCGGGCGTTTTGGTGTCACACGTGGCGCAAATCGGCTTGCCTGCCCTTCGTTCCTGCTCCACTAACAATGAAACGCTTCGCCGGTCTGTGCCCAATATCTGCGCCAGTTCCCGCGCTGTGCGTGCGTTCTGTTCGCCGGTTTCCAGCAATTCAAATATCATCCTTTATCGGCTCCATTTGCGCTTCTTGGTTCTTCTGCGCCTGTTCTGCCCGTTTCTGCCAATATCTTTCTTGTTGTGCCCGTACCTTGTCCCGGTTGTTCCGTGCCCATGCCTTTTTGTATTCCCTGCGGGCTGCTATTGCCTGCTCTGAAAGCATCTTGTCTGCCCCTTTCCTTGTTGTTCCTGTCGTGTTTATTGAGCGTTTAGCGCAAACTGTACCTATAAAACATCTTGTGCATACATTACTATAAGAACAAGAAAAAGACAAGTAACGAAAAAGAAAACGGCAAGCCCCCAATCATGGAAACTTGCCGTTATCGTTGATTTTCTTTGCAGGCTCTTTCTTTGCTTACCCGCTCAAGCCTGCGCTGCTGCTTCTGCCCTTGCTTCTTCTATGATCTGACGAAGCTCTGCCCCTGTTATACAGTTCGCATCCTTAATACGCTCAATTTTGGCGTCTATTTCTTCCTGTTCTCGCATCAATTTTTTTATTGCCGCCCATGCTTTGGGATTGCGGGTGGACAACATCAATTTTTTCTCTAAAGGGCTTACTGTCATGCTCATGGTTTTTGGCACTACAAAAGAAGCTTCCATATTTCCCCCCCC
>JAFZIG010000068.1 GCA_017554485.1 Acidaminococcaceae bacterium
ACCGGCTGGATAAGGACACCAGCGGTATCATGATCGTTGCCAAAAACGATGAGGCCCATGTGTCCCTGTCAAAACAGATTCAGGATAAAACGGCAAAACGTACGTATCTTTGTATTGTCCGCGGCAATGTGAAAGCTGACAAAGGTGTGATTGAAACCCGGATGGACAGGGATAAAAACGACCGGAAGCGGATGGCGGTGGTTGCGGAAGGCGGTCGTGAAGCAATTACAGAGTATGAGGTGCTGGAACGGTTTGGCCGTTTTACCGTGGTCCGTTGCAGGCTGATGACCGGCCGCACACATCAGATTCGTCTTCATATGGAGTATCTGGGATATCCGCTGGTGGGAGATTCTAAATATTCTCCCATGAAAACGCCATTCTCTATAAAGGGGCAGGCCCTTCATTCCCAGACGCTGGATTTTATCCATCCGCAGACAGGGGAAGCCATACATTTTGAAGCGCCGCTTCCGGAAGATATGCAGAAAATCATAACCCGTCTGCACAACGGGCAGTTTTGATAATGGGATTTCGTTGCTAGACATCCCGGTATATTGAAGTTCGAAGAATCACGAGTTGTGATTTGTGAATAATAATTTAATAATGACCATAAAAAGACAAAATTTTAGTTTAATATAAATATGAGGTGGAAACGATGAAAAACATTGTAAAGAAGACTTCGATTATGGATGCGGACGGTATCCGCCGCGCGTTGATCCGGATTGCCCATGAGATTACGGAAAAGAACAAAGGCGTGGAAAATGTCGCCCTGGTTGGTATCCGTACCCGGGGTGTTCCACTGGCCGCGAGGATTGCGGAAGAGATTCAAAAGATTGAAAATGTAAAAGTGCCTACGGGTTCCCTTGATATTACCCTCTATCGTGATGACCTTACTACGATGGGCTATAATCCGGTAATTCACGGAACGGAAATAGACTTTAATGTCACCGGAAAACATATTGTACTGGTAGACGACGTGCTTTATACCGGGCGTACGATCCGTGCGGCGCTGGATGCCATTATTGATATGGGCCGGCCGAATTCTATCCAGCTGGCTGTCCTTATTGACCGCGGTCACCGGGAGTTGCCGATTCGCGCCGATTATGCGGGGAAAAATGTTCCTACCTCCCGCCGGGAAACTGTGGAAGTGACTTTGCAGGAAGAAGGGAAAGAGGATGAGGTTATTTTAGGCGAGATTGCGGAATAAATACATTAGTTTTCATTTTTTTCATAAAGTTTTGCCGGTTTTGTGTTATAATGCATTTTACAGGATATGTTGACGGAAAACAACCGCTTTTAATATCCAAATTATTTTCTATGGAGGTTTTCTTCTTATGAAAAAAGCATCTTTGCTGTTAATCACCTTATTGACTGTTTTTGTTACCTCTTTGTCTGTGGTTGCGTTTGCTGCGTCCAACGATGAAAACCCTTATAAAAACCATTATGTAAAAGAGGCCCAGGCGATCCGCAAGCAGGGCACGGCTAAAATTGTTTTCCAGTTTATGACACGGGAAAATGTGCCGCTGCCGGGCATTATTATGCTGTATAATACTACCAAAGAAAGAGGTCAGGAAGCTGTTGCGGACGAGAAGGGAATCGTGCAGTTTGATGTGAAAACCTCGGATCTGTATTATATCCATCATGTAATTTATAATAAACAGATTTTACCGGTACAGGGCAGCGCCCAAGTCAACAATGTTGACAAACTGGATATTCGGAAGGGCACCGTTTTATGGAACTGCATCGTAAAATATGGCGATTATGCGTTTATGAGTTACCGCGGGAATTAATATACAGGACTAAAGCATAGATGCAAATAGTAAGAGCCGGACAATGCTGTCCGGCTCTGTTGTATTTATAAAAAGTTGTTTATTGGCAGGAGCATACCTCATTATAAAGATTTCGGTTTAATAAGAAGCTTCCCAAAACGTTTAGTCATGTTGCGCATCTGCGCGATTTTGCGGGATTTATTGCGGTGACGCGGTTTCATGTCTGCTTTTTTGCCGAAATCTCCTCGGTCAACATATGTCAGTTTCATTTTGTCGGGAGAGAGAAAGCTGCAAAGTTCCCGCACCATTTTTTCCGGATCGGCATCTTCGCTGCAGGAAAAACCGTCTATGGCGACAAACCCTTTTTTTTCGTTCACATGTATAATGATATGGCCAGATTTACAAATACTGTAAATACCGTAATTGGTCTCGTCTTCCTGTTCTATGCGTATGCTTTGCATATGCATATGATTTACTTCCGCATATTTTTCTAAAATGCTTTTTAATCCATTCTGCTCAAGCGCGTCTTCCGCGCAGCCGTACAAGTCGGCAGCAACCAGTAATCCTGTTTTCAAAATATTGTCCCCTTTTAAAACTGCCGGCAGATTGAAAACTGCCCGTTCTGTGTTTTTTTGATGCTTTTGATGTAATTTACTCCAGTATAAACTAATTATAGCAGAGGCGGGAAAAGTTGTCAAAAAACAGGAACAGCGCTGAAAAAGAATGAGATAAAACTTGTGTCATAGTGGTATAATAAAATGAAGTCTGGGTAGTATGATTGTTTGCAGAGGACTTGCATGGATAAAATTGAAGGAACAGTAGAAAATATAATATTTCAAAGTGATGATAAGCAGTTTTGTGTCTTTCGGCTCCAGTGTGCTTCCTTAGGACTGGTAACCGCTGTCTACAGGGGACCGTCTCCTTTTCTGGGAGAAACGGTACAGGCTTACGGAAACTGGAACCAACATGCACGTTTCGGCAGGCAGTTTAACATTTTTGGTTACCAGTCAGTCAAGCCGGGCTCGGTGGAGGGAATTGAACGTTTTTTGGCTAGCGGTGCCGTAAAGGGCATTGGCAAAGCTACGGCTTCACGTATAGTTGCTCATTTTGGAAAGGATACGCTGGAAATACTGGGAAGGTCGCCGGAACGTCTGGCAGAAGTTTCAGGCATCGGTGCAAAAAAGGCAAAAAGTATCGGTGAGGCGTATAATGCTATTTCTGATTTACGTGAGATCATGCTGTTTTTGGAAGAGCATGGGGTAAGCGGCAATTTTGCGGCAAAGTTGCAGCTGGCCTACGGTGATACGGCTATTACCCGGATTAAAGCGAACCCGTACCGGCTTATTGAAGATATTGAAGGAATCGGATTTAAAACAGCTGACAGGATTGCTTCATCGCTGGGGCTTGATTTGTCGTCAGAGGAACGTGTCCGGGCCGGTATCGGCTATGCATTGATGCAGGCTGCTGCCGGCGGTCATACCTGTGTCCCGGAAGAGGAACTCTTGCGGTATACCGGGCAGATACTGCAGGTGGATCTCATGGACGTGGAAACAGTCTTTCACAAAATGATAGAGAACGACCTGCTCCGGACAGAAGATCTGGGAGGGCAGCGTTTCATATACCCGGAGTACCTGTACCGGTCGGAAGCCGGCACTGCCCGCATGTTCAAGGCGCTACGCGATCATCCTGACAGCCTGGGCAGGGTAAACGTTGAAAAAATAATCAGGGAATGGGAAGAAGAAGCCGGTATTGAGTTGGCAGACGCCCAAAAAGAGGCTGTCCGGTCTTCGTTAAAATTTGGAGTATTTGCCCTGACCGGCGGCCCCGGTACAGGAAAAACCACAATTATTAAGGGGATTTTATCTGTGCTGAAATGGGCGGGCTGTACCGTTTTACTGGCAGCGCCTACCGGCAGGGCTGCCCGGCGGCTGGAAACGGCTGCCGGAGAAAAAGCGCAGACGGTACACCGCCTGCTGGAATATACCGTAACCGGAGAATTTGGTAAGAATGCAGATGATTTGCTGGAAGCGCAGGCTGTAATTGTTGATGAAGCATCCATGCTTGACATTTCCCTCGTTTATCACTTGCTGGATGCATTGCCTCTGGGCTGCCGCCTGATATTGGTGGGCGATGTGGATCAGCTGCCTTCAGTAGGACCGGGATCCGTGCTGAAAGATATCATCCAATGCGGTACAATGCCGGTGGTTCGCCTGCATGAGGTGTTCAGGCAGGCAGAGGTCAGTCCGATTGTGCGTAACGCGCACCGCATCAACCGGGGCCTGCTCCCGGAGTGTATACCGGACAGTGATTTTTCCATGACGGAGTTTGCGGATGAAGAAGCGGCTGCGGCATACATTACAAATCTGTATGCGGATGAGACGGAAACAGAAGGGTGGCAGTCCCTGCAGATTCTTTCTCCCATGCATAAAGGAGCCTGTGGCGTGCAGAACCTTAATACATTGCTGCAGGCCCGTGTCAATCCCCCTTCTTCCCTGAAAGAGGAAATCCGACAGCCCGGCGGCATGGTGCTCCGTTTGGGAGATAAGGTGATGCAGATTCGCAATAATTACGAAAAGGATGTGTATAACGGGGATATTGGACAGATCGTGAATATAACGGGAAAAACGGTTAAGGTCTGGTATCCGGAGCGGCAGGATGGCGAATATGTAACGTATGAGGAAGGGGAGACAGATGAGCTGCAGCTGGCTTATGCCCTGAGTGTCCATAAATCCCAGGGCAGTGAATATTCCCGTGTCGTGCTTGCTTTGGTGCCGGGGCATTATATCATGCTGCAGCGTAACCTGCTGTATACGGCCGTAACGCGGGCCCGGGAAAAAGTGGTGCTGGTGGGGACAAAGGCTGCCTTGCAGACTGCTGTTGCCAATGACCGCACCCGCCGCCGTTATTCCCTTCTGAAAGAACGGCTGCAGGAGAACGGGGAATTGTAAAATTGAGTTGCGGTTTACAAAGGGAGGAGGAACAGAAAACTGTTTTTGCAGTTATTGAAAGAATTTGTGTTTCCGCGCTGTTGCGCAGGCTGCGGCGTAGAGATCGAAGCGGGGTTCCTGTGCCTTGAGTGCAGGAAGGGACTTTTGCAGATGAAAGATTTCCCGCCCGTGGAGGAGTTGGCTGGGGGAGTATTCTTTTTTGCGTATGAAAACCGTGTAAAAGAAGCAATTCATCAAATCAAATTTTGTGGGGATAAAAATATGTCCGTTCTTTTGTCTGAAGAAACAGATAATCTGTTTAAAGACTTGAAAGTACATAAGACCATTACAAAATTTTTAACGGATGCAGGAAAATCACATCCCTTTGCAGAAAAAGATTTTACAGAAAAAAGTAAAATCCGGGGAAAAATAATTCAGACGTTTATTCAGAAAGAGGGTCGTGGCGGAAAAAGGGAATCGTGGCTGTGGAGCGGAATTCCTACAGACCCGGGCCGATTGCGGCAGCGTGGCTTTGATCTGCCGACAGTGTTGTTTTCCGAAAGGGCAAAGTATTTTGGCGGAATCTGGAAACAGACTCTCTGCCGTACCCGGAAGACGTTGCCGATGTATGGACTGTCCGCGGAAGAAAGAAGGCGGAACCTGCAGGATTGTTTTGCGGTGACCGGGAATGTCCGTGGTAAATCTATCGTGCTGGTGGACGATATTTTTACGACAGGTGCTACATTTTCCGCGGCAGCCGCAGTGTTGAAGGAAGCAGGAGCGGAAACGGTAAAGGGTCTTGCTTTTTGCGGTTCGATTGAAAATTTGCGTTGAATTACATTAAATATAAAAGAACTGGAGGGAGAGAGGATGAAGCTGACTGGCAGTGTTGGAATCAAGGATGGATTCCAGTTTCAGTATCAGAATCTGGTTGGAGAAGGCAGAGTAACTGAGGAAGCGTTACAGGCACTGGAGCCTGCCATGGAACAGGCTGTTAAGGCAGTGCGGGCTATTCTAAGCGAAGGATTTTCCAAAGCGCATCTGTCCAAAGACGGAACACCGGAGCATGTGTATTTTCCGCGTCAGGCCTATCTTGCGGAAGGCAATCCGAATGATGAAGCATCAGTACAGCGTCTGGAAGAATTGGGCGAGGCATGGAAAGATTCGGTGGACGCCGCTGTGTTTATCGGGATCGGCGGTTCCTATTTAGGGGATAAGGTGATTTTTGATTTGGCGACTAAGCCTTATTGGAACCAGCTTTCCAAAAAAGAACGGGACGGGTATCCGCAGATTTATTTTGCGGGGAATAATGTAGACGGCGTGGCCTTGCAGGGCCTGATGCGTAACCTGACCCTGCAGGCGCAGCATGTAAAGCATCCGCTGCATATCCAGCTGGTTCCGATTTCCAAATCGGGAACCACCATGGAACCATTGACAAGCTTTGCTGCTTTGCTGAATTATATGAAAGCCCATCCGGAATGGTTTACTGTTGATATAACGGCAGTGACAGGGCTGGATGCAAAAGAATCTTTGCTGTTCCGGCTGGCGCAGGAAAATCACTGGCCGGCTTTCAGCATTCCAGAGGGAATCGGTGGGCGCTTCTGTATCTTAAGCAATCCGGGTCTTCTGATGTGCGCTGCGTTAGGCTATGATATCCGTGGGTTATTGGACGGTGCACGGGAAATGTCAGAGCTGTGCCTCGCTACGGAAGGAACAGATAACCCGGCTCTGCTGAATGCTGCGCTGAAATATCTGGCTGCGGAAAAGCTGGGGGCGGATATCGAGGTACTGATGGGTTATGGTGATACCCTGCAATGCCTTGGCGCGTGGTATGTCCAGTTGCTGGCCGAATCATTGGGCAAACGTCTGGATCGTAACGGGAAAACTGCTTTTTACGGCAGGACGCCGGTGGTAGCCGTCGGCACCACCGATATGCATTCCATGACCCAGCAGCATCAGGATGGAAAACGCAATAAAGTGATCCAGTTCCTGGAAGTGGAAAAACCTGCAGAAACGATAGTAGTAAATAATCCGTTCCCAAAAGAGAAAGCCTTTGCATTATATGCCGGCAAGGAAATGAACGTGCTGCTGCAGGCGGCACTGAAAGCTAATGAAACCGCCCTGACGGAAGACGGCAGGCTGAATGCCAGATATATATTGCCGGAACTGAAGCCGCGTTATATCGGTCAGCTGCTCATGTTCCTAATGTACAGCATTGCTTACGAAGGGGAACTGGCGGATGTCGATGCCTATGACCAGCCCGGCGTGGAAGCTTATAAGCGCATCATGAAAGCGGAACTGGCAAAGGCATAATGTTCCGGGATTTTTTACAGTAGTTATATTAGAAAATAGTTAAAACAACCGGCGGCAGGAAAGACTTCGCAAAACCGTGCCCGTTTGCTATTTCACAGACTCATTCGCCTGTGGCTTCGAAACTCGGGGCTATGCCCCTCAGACAGTCTCGTCACGACGGCGAATTTCATCTCGTGAAATTACGCAAGCGCTCCCGATGTTTTGTTCAGTTCTTTCCCGCCGCTGTTTTTTTGGCTGTTTTATCTTACATTTCTGTAACATTTTATATAGTTATGAAAAGAGTTTGTGAAATCATACGAAAGTTACTTGCGTAAAGTCAAAAAGTCAAATATAATATCATACATAACAAAATGAAAAGTGTTTGATTCAATACATTTAAAATTATGAGCGGAATTCCGGTTAACCTGTAACAGGGTGCGGGCAGTGTGAACAGAAAGCAGGTAAAATGATGAAAAACATGGCAGACGCAATAGAAAGCTTTATTGTAGGACAATTGCTGGCGGCAAGCAAGAATACGGTACTGGTACAGCGCAACGAACTGGCAGACCGGCTGTCCTGCGCGCCGTCGCAAATCAGTTATGTCTTGAGCACGCGCTTTACACCGGAAAGAGGGTATTTGGTGGAATCCCGCCGGGGCAGCGGTGGGTTTATCCGCATTGTCAGGATTTTACCTGTGGAAGAACAGGAAGAGGAACCGACCGTTGATGAGATTTTGCATTACTGGCACACGAACCGCATGCTGACCGACAGGGAATTTGAACTCCTGCATTACCTGATGGGCATCATGGACATCCCGGAAAGGGAGAAGCGCCAGGTTCTCCGTCAGGCAGTGAAACGCATGGTGGAAGCCGGTTGACAAAAGTTAAACAGCAGAATGGAATATGTGCCGGGACATTACTAATACCGGCAGGGAGGATAAAAATGTTATGTGAACGGTGTGGCAAACGGGAAGCCACGGTAAATGTTGTATGTGTCGTCAATGATACGCGGGTCAGCAAATGGCTTTGCGAGTCCTGTGCCAAAGAGTTTGCGGCAGAAGGAGTCTTGGCCGGACAGAAGGGAGAAAGCGCCCGTAACATATTGGAAGAAATTTTCAAGCCGCTGCGCAGGCTGGCGGAAAAGAATTACTATGAGGAAAGCAGCCAGAAGGATCATTTTTATACGGACCTTGCAGAAAAAATACTGGCCGCAGCCCGCCGGACAGCCACCCAGCGCCAGCAGGAAGAAATCGGTACGGAGCATATTCTGTGGGCTATGCTGCAGGAACCGGAGAGTCAGGCAGCACAATTGCTGCTGCGTTGCGGCGTGGATAAATACACGCTGTTGGGCGAACTGGAAACCTGGATGGGCAAATCTGTTGAAGGCGCCAATCCTGTCACTTATACAAAAGAAGCTTCCGCCGCTATGCATTATGCGAAGTCTTTTTCGGATGCAGACGGCCTTTATCTGATAGGTTCCGGCCACCTCCTGCTGGGTCTTCTCGCAGAAGAAGGCTGCGTTGCTTCACGAGTCCTGGCACGTTTTAATATCACCATGAACCGTGTACAGGTCATGATGCATGAAGAGTTTATCCAAACCCATTCCCTGCCGGAGAAGAACAAATTCAAATCTCAGGCGAAGAAGGAAAAGGCTGAAGCGGAAATGCAGAAGGCTCTGAAACTTCTGAAGGGTTTCGGGCGCAACCTGAACGAACTGGCCGGGCAGGACAAACTGGATCCGATGCTGGGCAGAGAAAAAGAACTGGAGCACGTGATGCGGATCCTGTGCCGTCGGACTAAGAACAATCCGGTACTGATCGGGGAATCCGGTGTCGGGAAAACGGCTATTGCCGAAGGTCTGGCCCAGAGAATTGTGAACCGGGAGGTACCTGAGTTTTTAAGTGATAAAATTATTTTTTCCCTTGAATTAGGCTATGTGGTAGCGGGAGCTAAGTACCGGGGAGAGCTGGAAGAACGTTTGCGGAATATTGTTGAGGTTGTCAAGCACTGTCCCCGGATCATTCTCTTCATGGATGAACTGCAGATGCTGATGAACGGCGGCGATGGGACCATGAATATAGCCAATATTATCAAACCGGCCCTGGCAAGAGGGGAGCTCCATGTAATCGGGGCAACAACGCTGGAAGATTACCGTAAAAGCGTGGAAAAGGACGCAGCGCTGGAACGGAGGTTCCAGCCGATTCGTGTGGATGCGCCGGACACAGGAACAGCCCTGAAGATTTTGAAAAGGTTGTGCGGGCGTTATGAAAAATATCATCATGTGCATGTAACGGAAGAGGCACTGGAAGCTGCTGTCAAATTATCTGACCGTTATATTACGGACCGGAATCTGCCCGATAAGGCGATTGATATACTGGACGAAGCCTGTGCTTCCATACGGCTGCACAGCAGTAAGGATTATTCCGGGGAAATGGGGGATCCGGTAGTGGATGCCGACACGGTCCGCAAGATCATCTCCCAGTGGACCAACATCCCGCTGACCAGACTGAATGCAGCAGAATCCGGGAGTTTGCTGCAACTGGAAAAGGCTTTGCACGAACGGATCGTAGGACAGAATACAGCTGTGAAGGCGGTGGCCCAGGCGGTCCGGCGCGCCCGGGCGGGGCTGAAAGACCCGCGCAGACCGGTAGGTTCTTTCATGTTCCTGGGACCTACGGGCGTTGGCAAAACGGAACTGGCAAAAGCGCTGGCAGAGAACCTGTTTGGGGATGAGAGGGCGCTGCTGCGCTTTGACATGAGTGAATATATGGAAAAGCACACGGCTTCCCGTCTGGTCGGGGCGCCTCCCGGTTATGTGGGTTATGAGGAGGGAGGACGTCTGACCTCTGCGGTGAAACGCCGTCCGTATTCCATTATCTTATTGGATGAAATTGAAAAGGCTCATCCTGATATTTTTAATCTGCTCCTGCAGATTATGGAAGACGGACGCCTGACCGACGGGCAGGGCGTGACGGTTGATTTCCGGAACTGCGTCATCCTGATGACCAGCAATGCCTGCGCAGAGATGATGAGCGATAAACACAGCCTGGGCTTTGCGGCGGATGCCGGTGCGGCTGTTGCCAATCAGAAACAGAATGTCTTGCAAGGTATCAAGGAGATTTTCCGTCCGGAATTTTTGAACCGGCTGGATGAGATTGTTGTATTTGATCCGTTGGGCAAAAAGGAACTGGCGCAAATCGTGGACAGGATGCTGGAGGAACTGCAGAAACGGCTGCAGGATACCGGAATGAATCTGCGCATGACCGCTGCTGCCAGGGATAAACTTTTACAGACGGGCATGGATGTCCGGTATGGGGCACGCCCGCTGCGGCGTGCCTTGCAAAAGGAAATTGAGGATAAGCTGGCGGACTTGTATCTGGAAGGGACATTTACCGCCGGGGATGATATTCTCATTGATGTGATGAGGGGCAATTTCAGTTTTTCCCGTCTGAAGGAAGCCGAAACGGAAAACATGGTGCCGGTGCAAGAGGAACAGAATTATGGCTAAAGCAAAGGCAAAGGTAAGCTATGTCTGTCAGGATTGCGGGTATGTAACCGCTTCCTGGTTGGGAAAATGTCCGGAATGCGGGGCCTGGAATTCTTTTGCCGAACAATTTGAAACAAAAATAAAAGAACAGGGCTATGTCCATTTTAATGAAAGCGGCAAGCCTAAAACTGTCAGCAGTGTTGCGGCTAAACCTGTTCATCGCATGGAAACCGGCATTCATGAATTTGACAGAGTGCTGGGCGGAGGTATTGTTCCCGGAAGCCTGGTTTTGCTGAGCGGCGATCCAGGCATAGGCAAATCCACGATCCTTCTGGATGCAGCTATGCACTTCAGCAAGCAACGGATAAAGGTATTATATGTATCGGGGGAAGAGTCTGAAGAACAGACAGCTATGAGAGCCGGGCGTCTGGGGACCTGTACGGATGAGCTTTTGATTATGACGGCTTCTGAGATTGGCAATATACTGCTCCAGGCTGAACACGAAAAACCCGGTCTGCTGGTGATTGATTCTATCCAGACGATGTATACGGGAGACCTTGAAACAGCGGCCGGAAGCGTAGGGCAGGTTCGTGAGTGTACTGCACGGCTGCTGAAATATGCCAAAACATCTGGTACCGCGGTACTGATCATCGGGCATATGACAAAGGATGGGACCATTGCCGGTCCACGTTTGCTGGAGCATATGGTGGATGTTGTTTTACAGTTTGAAGGTGACCGGAGTTATGCATACCGTGTACTGCGTGCGTTGAAAAACCGCTTTGGTTCTACGGAGGAATGCGGTATCTTTTCCATGGAACAGGGGGGCTTGAAAGAGGTTCCTAACCCGGCGGGACTGTTTTTGGAGACCAGGGAACAGGAAGTGCCCGGTGCGGTGATTGGCGGCTGCCTGGAGGGGAACCGGCCTGTTATGGTAGAATTTCAGGCGCTGGCAGCCCGCACGCCTTACGGTATGCCTCGCCGGACTGCCGTGGGATTTGATTTTAACCGGGTCAATATGCTGATTGCTATTCTGGAACGACGGATGGGACTGGATTTTGGCACGTATGACGCGTATGTCAATGTGGTAGGGGGCATCAGGGTAAATGAGCCTGCTGCCGATTTGCCTGTACTGACCGCACTGTTTTCCAGTTACAGGAATCGTTCGGTATCAGCAGGAACTGTTATTATTGGCGAAGTGGGACTTACCGGGGAGGTACGTCTCGTACCGGCCATGGAACGACGGATTTCTGATGCAGCAAAACTGGGTTTTGGAAAATTCGTGGTTCCTGATGCAAAGCTGCGTCTGCCGGCAGAGTTTAAAGGTAAAATTATCAGGGTAAGAACGGTGGAAGAGGCGATTGATGCCGTGTTTGAGTAAATTTTGTTTAATTTTAATTACTCGGATAAAATTTGATTGACAGTATGCATGCACTGATGTATAATAAAAAACTTTGACGACTGTAAAAATTCATGCTATAATATAAGTGTATTCAATATGCTTTGATTCATTAAAGTATTTATAGTATTTTCCGGTATTCTGTATGGAGGTTGTCAATGTTCTCGGTTGGTGACAAAGTAGTATATCCGATGCATGGCGCAGGGCAGGTTGAAGCCATTGAAGAACGGATGTATGAAGAGCAGCCAACAAAATATTTAGTGCTTTCCATGTTTTTAGGTAATATGAGAGTGCGTATTCCCGTATGTAACCTGGAGAAGGTAGGTCTGCGCCCGATTATTCCCTCAAAAAAGATGAAAGATATTCAGAAGGTATTGGAAACAGAAGTTGCCAATAACCTGAAGAGTATTACCTGGAACCGCCGTTTTACAATTTATATTGATAAAATGAAAAGCGGGGATGTTTTAGATTTAGCAGAGGTGATCAGCATTCTGGCAAGGCAGGACAAGCAAAAACGTCTTTCTACAGGGGAACGGCGGTTACTGGGAAATGCCAGACAGATCCTTGCCAGTGAAATCATGATCGTCAAGAACAGCAACATCGAATCGGCGGAAAAGTGGATTGACAAAGCTTTGAATATAGCCTGATTGACAGTGTGTAATGAATGTGGGATACGAGTTTTGAGTAAAATGTCAGAATACAGATTCTGGCATTTATTTTGGGTACGTAAATAATCCTGTGGTCGACCCTATAACAAAATTGTGGTCGGGCCTTTAAACGGATTGTGGTTTTCCTATAAATAATCCTGTGGTCAGCCTGTTACAGAATTGTGGTTTGGGAATAACAGAGTTGTGTTCAAGA
>JAFZIG010000069.1 GCA_017554485.1 Acidaminococcaceae bacterium
GGTGTGCGGCGATCACTGCTCCCCGATTTCCGATACGACGATCATGTCCTCTGCCGGCGCCCAGTGCATCCACCTGAACCATGTTACTACCCAGATTCCTTACGCCATGACGGTGGCGGTGGTTTCCTTCTTCACGTACGTGGTGGCGGGCTTCAGCAAGAGCGCTGTGGTTTCGCTGATCTTTGGCGTCGTGATCCTGTGCATGGGTCTGATGGCTATGCGGAGAAGGGATCTGCAGAAGTAAAATCTAAAATGTAAACTGCGTCCGGAATAACAAAAAATGTTGTCCCGCGACGCAGTTTTTTTATGGAAAGAACTTGCGTTTCGTGTTAAAATAACATAAGAGATTTTAAAATATTTTTTATAAATTTTATTAGGAGGAAGCGGCATGTTAAAAGACGGAAAGATCTGGGTAGCGAATAACGATAAAGGCGAAAATATTTTCATCCTGCCGAAGATGGCAAACCGTCACGGTCTGGTGGCGGGGGCTACCGGTACCGGCAAGACTATCACCTTAAAAGTAATGGCAGAAAGCTTCAGCGACATGGGCGTGCCGGTGTTCATTGCCGACGTGAAAGGCGATGTGGCGGGCATGATGTGCCCCGGCATCAACACGGAAGACATGCAGAAGCGGATCCAGAAGTTCGGCCTGGCGGAAGCGGGCTTCGAATATAAGGGCTGCCCTGTAACATTGTGGGATATTTTCGGACAGAAGGGCATCCCCCTGCGCACTACGGTTTCCGAGATCGGTCCCTTACTGCTGGCTCGGATTTTGGAATTAAATGACCTGCAGGGCGCCATTTTAAATATCGTATTCAAGATTGCGGACGACAACCAGCTGCTGCTGATCGACACCAAAGACCTGAAAGCCATGCTGAATTTTGTGAATGATAACCGCACAAAATTTGAAGCGGAATACGGCAAGATGAGTCCTGCTTCCATTACGGCTATCATCCGTGCCATTGTGGCGCTGGAGACCCAGGGGGGCGACATCTTCTTCGGCGAACCGGCTCTTTCCATTGCGGACTGGCTGACCCAGGACTGCGGCAAAGGCATGATCAACATCCTGGACAGCGAAAGCCTCATTAATAACGGGAAATTATACTCCACCTTCCTGCTGTGGATGATGTCCGAACTGTTTGAAACCCTGCCGGAAGTAGGCGACCTGCCGAAACCCAAGATGGTGTTCTTCTTCGATGAAGCCCACCTGCTGTTCAACGGTGCCTCCAAGGCCCTGCTGGATAAGATCGAGCAGGTGGTGAAGCTGATCCGTTCCAAAGGCGTGGGCATTTATTTCTGCACCCAGAGCCCCAAGGATATTCCCGACGGTGTGCTGGCACAGTTAGGTAACAAAGTGCAGCATGCCCTGCGGGCGTATACCCCGGCCGATCAGCGGGCGGTCAAAGCGGCGGCGGCTTCCTACCGTCCCAATCCGGAATTCGATACGGCATCCACCATTATGGAACTGGGTACCGGCAAAGCGGTAGTGTCTTTCTTAGGGGCAGACGGCATCCCCGGTATCGTGCAGAAGGCTTCCATCCTGCCGCCCCAGTGCAGCATGGGCTCCATTTCTGACGGGCAGCGTGACCAGGCCATTAAGGCAAGCCTGCTGTATAGCAAATACTCCAACTACTTTGACCGGGATTCTGCTTATGAGTTCCTGCAGCGGCAGCAGCAGGTAGCGGCAAAGGAAGCGGAAGAAGCCAAAGCCGCGGCAGAGCAGGCCAAGATTGCGGAAAAGGAAGCAAAGGAAGCGGCCCTGGCCAAGGAAAAAGCAGAAAAAGAGGCGGCCCGTGAAGCGGCAAAAGCTGAGGCGGAAAAGAACCGTGTGATTAAATCCGTAGGCGGCAGCGTCATAGGAACGGTAGGTCGTCAGGTAGGAAAGACTCTGGGCGGCTCTGTAGGGGGCAGCGTAGGCAAGACCGTGGGCGGCAATCTGGGCGCCAGCTTGCTGCGCGGTATATTCGGCACCTTCTTCAAGGGATGATTCTCGCTGGCCTAAATTCCCCTGTACTGCGTTGTCGTCGGTCGACGTAGTCCCGCTACGTCTTCCTCCTCCGCCTTGTACAGCGAAATTTATCCTGCGCGATAAGTTACATATTGTAATTATAGAAACAAAAACTCCCATCCAATTCGGATGGGAGTTTTTAGTTGGGAGTTGAATTATCCCTGCAGTCTGTCAATGTATGTTTTGATTTCGTTTACGTTGTACAGCAGTTTTGTTTCGCTGCCGGTCTCGTCGATGAGGGTGGGTACGGCGCAGATGTTAAACTTTCTGGCCAGCTCCGCGCCTTCGTTTTCTTCTGCTAACAGTGGTGTGAATTCCACGTTTGCTTCTTTCAGCATCTTCTTTACCATGTTGCAATTGGGGCAGGTGCGGGTGGAAATCAGGTAGCGTTTCCCGTTGGAAGCCAGGGCTGCCGGGGAAGGAGCGCTGCTGTTCATGATTTTCGCAGCCAGATTTTTGGCAGCGTCCATCATCTGTTTGTCAGGGAGCTCTGCGGTTTGCGGGAAGACGTTTGCTCTTTTTGCTGCGTCTGCCGCCTGTACTCCGCAGGCAACCCGGGCGGAAACTTCCGCGTCGGCTTCCAGTTTGTTCTCCCGGTCAATGCGAACCTGCTCGGTGTTGTAGGTCTTGCGATTCTGGAATTCGCTGACCTTGCCGTCATTCCAGTTCCGTACCGGACGGTAGTAACCGGTGATACGGGAGTACACTTCGGCGTTGCGGCCGCATTTGGGGCAGGTGAAGTGCTCGCCCCGGATATAACCGTGTTCCGCGCAGACGGAATAGGTGGGGGACAAAGTGTAGTAAGGCAGCTTGAAGTTCTGGGCGATCTTGCGTACCAGTGTAGCGGCGGACTGCCAGTCCGGCAGGCGCTCGCCTAAGAAACCGTGGAACACGGTGCCGCTGGTATACAGGGTCTGCAGGTCGTCTTCCAGTTCCAGGGCGTCGAAGATGTCATCCGTGTAACCGACGGGCAGGTGGCTGCTGTTGGTGTAGTAGGGGGCGTTGCCGTCTTTGGCCGCGGTCAGGATGCCGGGGAACTCTTCCGTGTCGTGTTTCGCGAAACGGTAGGAGGTGGATTCCGCCGGAGTGGCTTCCAGGTTGTAGAGGTCGCCGTACTCTTCCTGATAATCTGACAGACGGGTGCGCATGTGATTCAGCACTTCGATGGCAAAAGCGCGGCCCTTTTCCGTGGTCATGTCTTCGTCCTTCATCCAGGCGGCGTTCAGGATGGCTTCGTTCATGCCTACCATGCCGATGGTGGAGAAGTGGTTCTTGAAGGTGCCCAGGTAACGGCGGGTATAAGGATAGAGGCCTTCGTCCATGAGGCGGCTGATGACTTTGCGTTTCACTGACAGGGAGCGGGCGGCGATGTCCATGTATTTATCCAGCGTGGCGTAGAACTCTTCCTTCGTCTTGCTCAGGTAGGCGATGCGGGGCAGGTTCAGGGTCACTACGCCGATGGAACCGGTGCTTTCGCCGGAGCCGAAGAAGCCGCCGGCCTTCTTGCGCAGTTCCCGCAGGTCCAGGCGCAGACGGCAGCACATGCTGCGCACGTCGGAGGGCTTCATGTCGGAATTGATGTAGTTGGAGAAATAAGGCGTGCCGTATTTGGCCGTCATTTCAAATAGGAGTCGGTTATTTTCCGTGGCGCTCCAGTCAAACTCTTTGGTAATGGAATAGGTTGGAATCGGATACTGGAAGCCCCGGCCGTTGGCGTCGCCTTCGATCATGGTCTCGATGAAGGCCTTGTTCACCATATCCATCTCTGCCTTGCAGTCGCTGTAGGTGAAGTCCATGTTCTTGCCGCCTACGATAGCCGGCATGTCCTTCATGTCATCGGGCACGGTCCAGTCCAGGGTGATGTTGGTGAAAGGTGCCTGGGTACCCCAGCGGGACGGGGTGTTCACGCCGTAGATGAAGGACTGGATGCACTGCTTCACTTCTTTATAGTCAAGATTGTCAACTTTTACAAAGGGAGCCAGGTAGGTATCAAAGGAAGAGAACGCCTGGGCCCCGGCCCATTCGTTCTGCATGATGCCCAGGAAGTTGACCATCTGGTTGCAGAGGGTGCTTAAATGTTTCGCAGGCGCGGAGGAGATGCGGTCGGGAACGCCGCCCAGGCCTTCCTGGATCAGCTGCTTTAAGCTCCAGCCCGCGCAGTAGCCGGTGAGCATGCTCAGGTCATGCAAATGGATGAAGCATTTGCGGTGCGCTTCCGCGATGTCTTCGTCGTAAATTTCGCTGAGCCAGTAGTTGGCGGTGATGGCACCGGAGTTGGAGAGGATCAGGGCGCCTACGCTTAAGGTAACGGTAGAGTTTTCCTTAACGCGCCAGTCTTTGTCCTTGCCGATGTAACCGTCTACCAGTTTTTTATAGTCAAGCAGGGTGTTCTTGGTGGCGCGGGCCTGCTGATGCTGTTTACGGTATAAGATGTAGGCTTTGGCGGTCTTCACGTAATCGCATTTCATCAACGTGGATTCCACGCGGTCCTGGATATCCTCTACAGTAGGAATTTCCTGGGAGTTTTCCCGCAGGTTGGTGATGACCATCAGGGTGATGGCACCGGCGATGGTGGAAACGTTTCTTGCTTCTACTTCGCCGGTGGCGATAAATGCTTTGGCGATGGCGTTTTCAATCTTCTTCTCGTCAAAGGGTACGGTGATGCCGTTACGTTTTACTACATTCTTAAAATACGTCATGATACGATCTCTCTCCTCCATTTTTCCTAATTATTTTTCATTTACGTTTACATTATTTTTGATTCAGGTAATTCAATTACTCTGTTTTCCTGCAGCGAATGCTGCACGTCTATGAGGCGCTGGTTGTCGCTGCCCCGCCAGATGGCACGGCCGGTTTTCAGTTTTTCCACAAAAGGGCCGTCCACTAAAACGTCCAGCAGGGTAAGGGCTTCTTTGGCTATTTCGCCTGCCGTGCCCTTTTGGATCTGTTCAAAGGTCCAGCCGGTGTAGAGCCAGATGTTCAGCCCAGCCGCTTTGGCAGCCTGCGCGATTTCGATCACTGCCTGCGGCTGCAGCAGCGGGTCACCGCCGGAAAATGTAAGGCCGTCCAGGTATTTTGTCTGTAAAACTTCCTGTATTACGTCCGTCACGTTCCGTTCGGTTCCGCCCACGGGGTCGTGCGTCTCCGGATTCTGGCACCCCGGACAATGGTGGGGGCAGCCCTGGAAAAACAACACGTAACGCACTCCGGGCCCGTTCACGGAAGAGTGCTTCTTGCTGCCTGAAATGCGTACTGTGCTCATACTGAAGACCTTCTTTTTAGACAGAGTGGTATTGTTTGGTACTACCCATTATAACACAATTAGTGGGTCTGTCAATAGAAAAACACAAGATATTGTGTTTTTGCAAAAAAAGAACCGGATCACATACAACAATGCGTGTAGTCCGGGTCCTAATCATTGGTTCCTGATTATTATTTCAAAATTGCAGGTATCTTTTCAAGTCAGCTAAAAGCTAAATTTGGCCTTACGATGACTGCCTGGTCGTAATTACGACCAACTTTGAAACGAAAACCCGCATAGATACTGAGGTTTGGTTCCCTCTACTCTTAAATATTTAAAGATAGACAGTTTGTATGTCTGTACAGGCGAAGCCGTAAGATACAGCTGTCAAACTGTCAGAGTGTGGAGGCTTTAGGTTTTGCCCGCAATTCCTCATCAATGTTTTTATGTTTGTATCAGGTAGCGCAGCTCTCGCTGAAAAAGGCATTACTGTACTCAAGAGCGTCGATAATGGGACTTAGTGTAAAAATAGTGAAAATTTAGTGGAATTATTAGGCTGTTGCTGATATAATATTGTCAGGATATTTCAGGATATTATTGAGGTGACAATTATGATCAAAGCAGTTTTAACAAATGAAATTCTTAAATATATAACCGAAACAGAAAAAAACAGATTCAGGGTTTCTTCGGTAAAACTATCTCGGTCTGTGGCAAACAGGCTGCGCAAAAACTCCAAGAAGAAAAGCTCGTATGCATCCACCAAAATTGAAGGCAATCCTCTTTCCGAAAAACAGGCCGATGAAGTAATCGAGCGTGACGAAAGGAAACATTTCCTGAAACCGGAGCAGGAAGTCCGTAATTATTTCCTTGCGCTGAATTATCTGGAAGAGAAGGCAAAGAAAAAGGTAAAATTCTCTAAAGAGTTGATCCTGGATGTTCAGGAATATGTGGAAAAAGGAGCATCAGAAGAAAAAATAGGGCTGCGGGGTCCTATGCCTCCGGGGGTATTATTTGCAGTATATGATTCCCAAAGCGGAAATCCGGAGTACATACCTCCGGAATACAGTGATGTCCCGCAACTCCTGGACGAACTGGTTGCGTATGTCAATACCACGGATGACCACCCGCTGCTGGTGGCTGCGGTGGTACATTACCAGCTGGTAACCATCCATCCGTTTGAAGACGGGAACGGACGAACGGCCCGTCTGCTTTCCGGATATGTTTTGGACATAAACGGGTACGGATTTAACGGCATCGGGTCTCTGGAAGAATACTTTGCGTATGATATCAATGCATACTATGAATCGCTCCAGATGGGACTGCCGGCTCTTTATTATTCGGGCAGAAATAATCCGCCTCACCCGGAAATCTGGTTCAAATATTTCCTTCGCATGATGTTGCTGTATTCAAATAAAATATGCGAGCTGTCCGAAAGTTCAAATGAAGAAGAAATAAGCGGAAGCCTGTCCTATCTGAAAGCAAGGGAGAAAGAACTGCTGCTGTTCCTGATTAAAAATTATAAAAGGGGATTCACTCCGATTGAGGTAAGCCGCGAATTGGGCGTAACCAATAAAACAATCATAAACAGACTGGCAGTTCTTGCCAGGAACGGTTTCGTTGTTCCGGTTATGGCAAAGGAACGTATCCGGTCATACGAACTGAGTGATTTTGCCAAACAGCATGAAAAAGAGATAAAAAGGATGACTGAATAAGCAATATCAAATTATGTCTCTATAGGCGAAGCCGTAAGATACAACTGTCAAACTGTCAGAGTGTGGAGGTTGAGAGTTTCCTCGCCGGAAACGGCTTTTGTGATTATACGAAAACAAACCTGACGGATAATTGCTGAATAAGTTGCCCGTTCAGATACAGTATGGTAAAATAACATATATAGCGTTCTTAGTCAACAATTATAAAAGCAAGTATTCGACCCAGTGACCTGATAGTTCCGTGTATCCCTACAGAAAGATAAAGAAAGCAGGGTAACCTATCATGACGCACGGGAACCAGAGACACCGGTGCAATTTCATAATTTCAACTTACTATCTGCATTTGTCAGTGCGGCAATACCGTGCGGACTGATGCGGATTTTTTGTATTTGCTGATAAAAAACTGAGTTATACTGTATGCCTGCGATTAAAGGCGGAAAGGGTGGACAGCATGAATAAAATCTACAAAGTAATCTGGAGCAAAGCAAAACACTGTTATGTGGTGACCAGCGAATTGGCGAAAAGGAACACGAAAGGCTGCGGTACCCGTTCACTGCGGATGGCCGCGGTGACCCTGGGAGTGACGGCTGCGCTGGTAGGGGGAGCAGGTTTTGGCAGCCCGCTGGCCTATGCGGATGGGAGTATTACGATCAGCAATGCAAATGATCCGATGGGAACTGCAACGGGTGGTACAGTAACAACTTCTTCTGGATATGTTTATCCGAAAGATCCTTCCATTCATGAGTTAAACGTAGTCGGAGGGAAAACGGGTAATTACTACTTTGCCGGTTATTATTCCAGTTCGGCTTCAGATCCTGTTTCTGGGTATATACTTAATATTTCTGGATCGAATACTCAAATTGGAATAGGTCAATATAGCGGACAGACCGATGGTGTCTATATTGGAAGTGGCTTATGTACAGCATCTGGCAATAAAGTTAACGTAACTGACGGTGCCGTGGCTATTGGTGAAATGGCTGGCGCCAAAATAGCATATGGTACGGCTGAAAATAATGAGATCACCATCAAAGACAGTGTGGCCAGGCATACTGTTATTGGAGGTTATTTTACTTCGAATACTTCGAGCGGAGTGGCGATTGGCAATACGGTAACCGTCAGCGGCATAAAAGAAGGTGAGTCCTACACGGTGGCTAAGGTTGTATATGGCGGGGGCGGAAAAATTGGCACAGCCGGTGTAAAGGTGGTACATGGGAATGAAGTACAAAAGGGGAATAAAGTTTTCATCAAAGACGGTTCTGTAATCGGAGATGGAACGAGTAACGGCGGCTATGTGTACGGCGGTTCTGTGGAGCAAGGAAGCGGCGCAGTAAAGTATAACAGTGTTGAAATTGAAGGCAGTACGGTAAAACGTGATGTGTACGGTGGATATACTGGAGGAAGCGGTGTAGCCGGCAATAATACGGTTACCATCAGTGCTGGCGCTACTGTAGAAGGCAGTGTGTATGGCGGTTACAGCAACTCCTCAAGCGGTGCAGCAGAGGTTGAAGGTAATACAGTAACCGTTGTTAACAGCTATGCTGGAATAGTGTATGGAGGCCGCTCTGGTTCGAATGGATCGGTTAAGAATAATACGGTGAACATCAGTGGCAGAAAAGAAGGTAAAAACTACACGGTGCAACGTGTTTATGGCGGATACAGTCAATCCGGATCGGCAGGCGGAGCGAATGAAGACGAAAAAGACTTAGGTAATAAAGTCATTGTAAACGGCATCAACACTGTTTTAAGTTCAGATGTATTCGGAGGATATGTTGGCAGTGGAACCGGTGCGGCCAATTACAACAGTGTTGACATCAGCGGGGGAACAGTTGGTTCCAGTGTTTATGGCGGATACGTGAACAGTGAAGGAAACGGCAGTGAAACAGGCGACGTGAATTACAATCAGGTAACCATTAAAGACACCCAATTAAATTATAATTCTTCCGAAGTGTATGGAGGCCGTGCTTCGAGCGGAACCACAAAGGGAAATAAAGTTACTATTAATAATATTGCGATAAGACGTTTGTATGGAGGCGATACCTCGTGGTCTGGTGATGCAATAGAAAATATAGTAACCGTTGAAAACAGCACCGTACTTTTAGAGGTGTATGGAGGTCGTGCTTCGCACGGAACGGCAAAAGGGAATACAGTTACCATCAGTGGCATAAAAGATGGTCAGGAGCGAACGGTACATGGAGGTGTGTACGGGGGATATAGTTATGACGGATCGGCAGGGGGTACAACATCGGAAGACCGCAATAAAGTCATAATCAGCGGCGATAACACTGTAGTGGGTGCAAGTTCCGGAGTATACGGCGGGTATGTAGAAAGAGGAACCGGTTCAGCCAATTATAACAGTGTTGACTTCAGCGACGGGAAAGTTATCAACGGTGTTGTGGGCGGTTTTAGTTACGGTGGTGATGCATCATACAATACAGTTGATTTCAGCGGTGGAACGTCTGATAGTGGTGTTTTTGGCGGGTATTCATATTACGGTTCAGGTTCGGCAGATGGAAACACAGTAACTATAAGCAATGGGGCAACAATAAATAGCGTTGTTTTAGGCGGAATGGTAAGTAGTGGAACCGGTTCTGCCAGTGGAAATACTGTGACTGTAGCTGACAGTTCGGTCGGGAAAGATGGATATGGATATTCTGTGACTGGAGGATATAGCTCGGCAGGCAACGCTAACAACAATCATGTTGTAATTTCAAACAGTACAGTTCCGGGCGCTGTACGGGGCGGCTACGCAAATGGTGGCGCCGGTTCAGCTATCGGTAATACGGTAGTCACCAGCGGTGGCACGATACATGGAATTGAAGGCGGCGGTACCTTTATTACGACTGGCAAAGTTGAAAACAATACAGTTATTATCAACGACAGTACAGTTGACGGTAGCATATCTGGTGGAAGAGGTTATGAAAAGACAATAGGCCTGAGTGGCAATGCGGTTATTATCAACGGCGGATCGATAAACACGACGTACGTGTATGGCGGGCTTGCTGGTAATAGCAGTTTAAACGGTGCTACGGATGTTATTGACAATACCGTTGTGATTGCCGGAGGAACGGTGACTGCCAATATTAATATTTATGGCGGATATGCAAATAAGAATCGTAGTGCGAATAATAATAAGATAGACCTGACAGGCACGGTTACCGGGCTGAGCGGCGCTACTCTATATGGCGGTTCGAGCGATTATGATAGTTATTCGGGAAATGAGCTGCATATTGGCAGGAATGTCACTTATGACAGTGATGGCAATGCTGTACGCGGTACTGACGGAAAGCTTGAATACGTAAGCAACGGTAATACGATCTGGCAGGGGAAAACAGGTGATGCGGTAGATAATAAAGTGAAAAAGCTTGCTAACTTTGCGACTATTGCGTTGCATTCAGTGGCGTGGGATACTGCAACTCCGGTTCTGGAAGCGAATACGTTGAGTTCTGCTGGAATGACACTTGACATTACGGATATGAAGCTTTACACAGATGCCAGTGGTTCAAGTTTGAAAACATTAACGAACGGCGATACGATGGCGCTGGTAAAATCGGGAATCATCCTTGGAAGCGTAAAATTAAAGTATAAAGACGGTGAAGAAATAAAAACCACAACTGGCAGCATCGGTACAGGCGTGTCATTTGATAACAAGGAGTACAGCGAACCGGCGGTAAACGGCGTGAAGCTGACAGGTAATGAAGGCAAAACAATTAAACTGATTGATAACAATAAAACAATTCAATTTTCTTACGGAAATTCAGTAACGGGACTTTCTTTTGACAGCACGCAGCCAATCACTTTTTCTGCCACAACGCCTGCCCGCGATTTGGAAGGGACATACACGTTTGACAGTACATCGACCATAAACGCGACAGACCTGGCCTTTGCTGATACGACAACAGCGTTAAAGAAAAATGATTCCATGACCTTGGTTGCCAATGCGACGGGGATTACCGCTGACCATACTGTTACGCAGCCTGGCGAAGGGAAAGGCACGATTGGAATCAATTACACTGATACAGGAACCGGTATTGCCTATGAAGCCACGGCCGGAGGAAACGTAACGGCAGATACGAACGCAGTGAAGTATACGGTAAACAGCGTGACAGTTGGTAAGATCACATTAGCCAGCCAGGCCTGGGGCACGACTGCGGAGATGCCGGATGATTCCTGGACGGCTTCGTCATCAACACAGATTTATGACACAGGTTTTGCGTATACGGGTACGGCATCCACAGCGTTAAAAGCAAATGACACGGCAACCATCCTGAACGCGCCGGGGCTGACGACGGCCAGTCCGGTTACGGACGGTGCTGCGGGCAAGACGGTGGATGTTAACTACTCAGATGAAGCTGGTGTTACTTATACCGCTACTGCCAGCGGCCATGTGGCGGCGGCAAAGGATGCCGTGAATTATGTGGTGGACAGTGTGGAAGCGACGGGTGTGAACCTGCAAAACTGGGATGGCACAGATACTTCCACAGCCATTACGACTGTGGGCTGGACAGGCACAGGCGTAGCAGTGGATACAGGGACGTTTACTGCGCCCACAGATATGAAACTGGGCGAAACCCGTACCATTGCGAGCGCCGCGACGGGCTTCTTTGGCGCAGTGAGTGGCGCCAATGCACACCCCAAAGATGGGGGCACGCTTAATGAAGATACGGGCGGCGTCAAGCTGGCTGGCAGCATGATCGGCGGTGTAAAGGCAGAAGATGACGGAGCCAGGCTGACCTATTATGCCATGAAGAAGACGGCGGATACCATGACGCTGGGAACCTTTGAGTTTGTAAACGGTAACGCTAATGCCAGAACCTATGGATTGGAATACGATTTAACCAATGCGACGATTATAACGGATGGCCTGGCCTTTACGGACGCGAGCAAAAAGGCCATGGAGGCCGGGAACAAGATGACGCTGGTGGACGCGTCCGGCGCCTATAAGGATGGCGGTGCGGCACTGAAAGCATTGGATGCCGGGGCCAAGACCAGCTTTGACGTGGAGTTCAGCGATGGCCCCATTGCGGTAACGGACAAATCGAACATCACCGTTACCGGCATGCATACGGATACCCTTGCCATGGTTGACAGCCAGAGGCTGGAATATACAGTGGGCAATAAAGTAGTCGGTACTGCGAAGCTGGAGGGCACGGTTGACTGGGTTGACAACGGAACCCATTACACAAACAAAAAATATCAGTTTGACGGTTCTTCCAAGGTTGATATTGCGGGTGTGAAGTTTGCGTCAACCACCGATCCGCAAGACCAGTCAATGACGCTGATAAAGAATGCGGCAGGTCTTGAGTCTGCCAATGTTTCCGGCACGCCGGACTTTACGGTTGCGCTTAGCAACACTACGCTGACAGCGACGGCTGCGGGTAATGTATCCATGGACAGCAGCAATCTGAAATACACCGTGACCGCTGTGACGCTGGACAAGGTGGCGGTGGATGCGGTCGGCAGCGATGCGGTGCCGGAAGGCTGGAACGCCGCAGCCGATGTGCAGATTGATACAGATACAATGACTGTGCCGGCAGAGGTCACGTACGGTAACCCGCAGAACATTTTAACAGCGGACAGCGCGATTTTTACAGATGATAACATTACCGGTAAAAATAAGTATGGTGTAACTCCTGCAGTCTTTACAGACACGGACAACAAGAGCACGCCGGCGGTAACGATTGCGGGTACCCAGGACAAGGGCGTCAGGGCCAGCGCGGATGGCAGGAGCCTGGTGTATGAAGCGGGCAAGAAGGAAGCTTCTTCTATTGTCTTTGGCAGTATGCGGTGGGCGGCCGGTTCTGTATTGATGGACGGCAGCAGCAACGAGTATGATTATTCTGCTGTAAGCAAATTTGATACGAGCAGCTTTAGCGTGACCTTTGACGCACCGGAGAAGGTGGACGCAGGAAAAGGCGAATCTGTGACATTGCTGAAAGCCAACGAGACACTGTCAGACATGGCGGAGCAGACAAAAAAGAGTTCGTACAGATATAATCCTGTCAGCGGTGTAACCGTAAAGGCTGCCATTACCGGCACGCTGACCACAAGCGGTGGCG
Source organism: Acidaminococcaceae bacterium (assembly GCA_017554485.1). Lineage (GTDB taxonomy): Bacteria > Bacillota > Negativicutes > Acidaminococcales > Acidaminococcaceae > Succiniclasticum. The sequence continues at coordinate 13,015 of JAFZIG010000069.1, forward strand.
TGGTGACCTATACGCCGACCGCCAACCAGGCCAGCAAGCTGACTTTTGGCGATGTGAAGTGGGATCAAAGCAAGCCTTTGATGACCCGTCCTGCCAACATCACCTTTGCGGGGGCGGACGTAGATACGGCGAAGATCAACTTTGTCAATATGACATATCTTGATGCCAACCAGAAGATGACCTTAGTCTCGAATTTCGGCGACAGTGTGGGAACCATCACCGGCAGCAAGTATATGGTGGGTACAGCCTTCGAAGGTGAAGGCAAAGCTTCTCTGTCCGGCAGTAATCTGATCTTTACTACCAAAACAGAAGCAGGCCTGTCCGAGCAGACCCACAAGACGGTGATGGCTATGGACACGGGCCTGGCGATGCTGAATACAGGCAACGAGTTTGTAGGCAAGACGATAGCCGGCCTGGCGGATAATGCGAACAAGGGCAGCGATGGCATCTCAACCTTTGCGTCTGTAGGCGGCGGAACGTCCCGTTACAGTACGGGAAGCCATGTGAACACCCATACCTGGAACGCGGTCGTGGGCGTGGGCAAAACGAACGAAACGAAGAAAGGCGCCATGGAATACGGTATCTTCGGTGAATACGGTAAAGGAAGCTACACGCTCCACAGTGACGCGGGTGATGGCGACGGCGATGCCCATTACGCAGGCGGAGGCCTGCTGGCGAAGTGGACGAACAAGCATGATGTGTATGCGGAAGCCAGCATCCGTGCGGGCCGCATGAGCGACAGTTCCAGCGACATCATGCAGGACGGCCTGGGAAACAAATACGGATATAACGTGCATGCCAATTACTATGGCGCCCATATTGGGGCCGGCAAGATATTCAACTACAAGGGTGGAAAGAGCCTGGATGTTTACGGCAAGTTCTTCTACACCAAGCGTGACGGTGTGGAATACGATGCGGTACAGCATTATAACCTGGACAGCGTGGCCAGCAGCATACTGCGGATCGGCGCAAGGTACGGGACCACGGATAAGAAGTGGAACTGGTACGGTGGTCTGGCATACGAGTACGAATTCGATGGCGAAGCAACCGGTACAGTAAACGGCAAGGAGATCCGCGCGGCCAGCATCAAGGGAAGCAGCGTGCGCGGTGAGCTGGGCATGCGCATGAACGCCACCAAGGATAATCCTTGGCAGGCAGACATCAGCGTGTACGGTTATGGTGGCAAACATCGCGGCTTTGGCGGCAACGTGAACGTGGCGTATACGTTCTAAGGAAAGCATTAGCGAAAAACAAGAACGACTGCGTGAAACCGGGAACAAATACTGCAATAAAAATAGAGGAGTGGGGCAATCCCGCTCCTCTTTTTGCGTTTTAAAAGTAGTTTTACGTTTGCAGCCCAAGTTTTCTTAACTGTTCATTGATCTGCACTATTGTCTGTTCGAATGTGCCGCTGTTGTCGACTTGCCGATGTTTCCTGCCAGCCCGATAATTTTCATAGAATCACGCTTTCCGGTTACCTGTTTGAAACAATGGAACTGCCTGGTTTACAGATGTTCTTTGATTGCCTTTTCCAGGCTGTCGATGTACTGCTGCAGTCTTTTTACGGATTCTTCCCGGGAAGGTACGGTATTTACAAACCGTTTCAGATATTCCCGGAAAGAAGAGATCATAATCGGTTCCCTGGTGTAGAACAGCGTGGAAGGCGACCGGTTGCTGAAAATCAATACGCCTGCCTGCCGGCTGCTCACTATGGAAAAGGTGAGGGATACGGCCCTGCCGCTGACGGGGTCGATGGTACCCGGCGGAAGCACTTCCGCCTGATAGGATTTGGAAGTCTTCATCCGGTGCAACGCGCCGGTGAGGCTTTGCAGATACTCTTTTGCCGTATAAAACAGCGGCGGCAGTCCGAACAGGGTGGACAGGGGTACAGGGACAAAACCGCCTATTACGTCAGGGATTTCCGGCAGGCAGATAATATCCGTTATGCTGCAGGAATCGTTGCCCTGCATGAATAGCCATTTCTTGTGATTGTCCAGAAACTCGCGGAACTCTTTGCAGCCGGGGCGCCGGGACAGGCTCTCGGCAACGGCGTCCGGCAGCGTGGCCAGCGAAGGGGTCATATGGAACTGCATCAGGCCGTCCTTTGCCTTGCGGAACGTGCCGAGCACGGGAATGACTTTTAGGAAACTGGCAGGGGTAAAGATCTGCATAAGCGGTTCGCACATGGCCAGGAAATCGTCAAATTCCTGTTCCAGCGATTTCACTGCCAGCGGTTCGGTGGTTAAAATGTTCAGCCGGTTTACACCGGGGTTGCCGGTGCTGTGTCCCAGGATGGCCGACCGTCCCTTGGCGATGAACAACGTGCGCCGGAATACGTTGTCACGCAGCCTGGGGGTATACCAGGGTTCAATGGAACCGGCGGCATACAGCGGCGCCCACTTGGCCACCGCTTCTATCATTTCCTCAAACGAACGGTTTATGGTATGGACGATGACGATCCTGCAGCCTTTTTTCAGAACTGTGACAAGTAATTTGCCCCATTGTTTCGCGAATTCCGGATTCTCATAAAGCCATTCCATATTCTCTTCCGAATGCAGCAGCAGCGTCACCGGTTCTTCTGCCGCAGCCACATCCGCAAGAAAACGGAGGACGCACTGGCGCTTCCCTTCGTTTCCCGCATAGTATTTTGTTATGTAGTTCCCGGCAGGTATTTTCTCCTCATTACCTGCGTCAGCATTCGGATCTGTTTTTTCCAGATAGCGTTCCAGTTCTTCATAATTAATCTTGGTACCTTCGCTCAGCCAGCCGGCAATCAGGAGCGTGGCGTCTTCCAAGGTTTCCGGCCACGGCTGTCCCGGACAGATGCGCCCGGCCAGGACTTTTTTCTGGGAAGCCGTGCGGACGGCCCGGGCGAAATAACCGGCTGCGGGAAGAATAAACTCGCGATGGCTGGGCAGCCCGCGTTCGCCGTTGCGGATGCGGCTGATGTGGGACGGGTCAAAAGCGACCGCCCGGCTCAGCATATTGTTCTTCGTGGCGGTGGTCTTCATCAGAAAATTCAGCTTATCGGCGATAATCTGTTTCATGAGGTTCATCCTTTCCTGCGTACGCGGCCCGAAACGGAAACGTCGTCGTCTGTAGTAAAACACATGCAATTCCTTATCCAAATCCAAGTGTAACACAAGAAACAGCAAAAACACAAGGAACAAAAGGAAAACAGGAAGAAACCGGTCAGCAGCCGCATTGACGGAAACTTTAGCAAGATAAATTTTGCGACACTGTAAAAGAACCAGCTAAGCCTGTATTTCCCTGATGTTATGGGATGACAAAAAGAAAAAAACGTTGACAAAAATGACAGTTTTGCAAAAAAAGAGTCAATGACAAATTAGCCTGAAAGATGTAAATATTCTTTAAACGGCTGTATAATTTTTAATGGATAAGTATGAGTTGAAACTGTAACATCATTTTTTATGGAATATTTTAACAAAGAAAAGAGTGCGAAGAACTATGGATCCTAAACACCGCATGTATTCCCTTCCCTACAATGGCACGACCCCGGAATGGTTCCTGATGGAAGTGGAAAAACGCATTAAGAATGTAGATCATGTGTATTGCGAGCTTCCTTTCAGCGAAAAGGAGATGCTTTCCCATGTCCGCTTCACCTTTGACGGCAAGGACGGCGCCAATACGAACACACCTGACGCCAACCAGAGGCGGGCCCAGTATATCCGCAACTGCTATGATTTCCTGCGCCTCTCCAGGGGCAAGGTCCGGCGCATCTGTCCGGTCAACGCCATGTACTATAAGTTTGACAATGACGACGATTTAAAGAACTTTGCCATCAGCCTGGTCCGGGTGGCGCGGCATCACGAACTGGAAGGGATCATCCTTTCCGATTACCGGATTGCGGTGCTGGTGCACGCCCTGATGCCGGAGCTGGAACTGCATACCTCCTGCAACGCCTACCAGTGGAACCTGCGGCAGATGTCGATCTGGCAGGAAAAGTGCGGGATCAAAACATTCAACCCGCCCCGGGAGATCCTGCGTACGCCATCCAAACTGAAAGAGATGCACGACGCCGGTTTCAAGCTGAAATGCCTCATTAACGAAGGCTGCCTGATGGGCTGCCCCAATTCCTTTTATCACAACATGAGCGTGTCCCTGCGCTGCTACGCCGGCATGCTCAGTTGCTGCCAGAGCGGCGTTGGGGATATATTCCGGGGGAACTGGATCCTGCCCCGCTGGCAGAAATACTACGATGAATATGTGGACGTGTATAAGATTTCCGGCCGTAACGAGCCGGGGGATTACGCTTTCCGGGCCATGGACGCCTACCTGGAGGAAAACAACGACAAGCCCCTGACGGAAGTGATGCTCTCCGGCACGGTGATGTTTACCAGGCGGATTGTGCCGGAGGAGATACTGCGAAAGATTACTTTGGACAAGGTGCCGGACAAGCTGCTGACCTGTGAGTGCAAAGAATGCAGCAAGTGCGGGCTGTGCGAAAACCTCGCCAAACAATATATTCCCGAAAAGTACTGGGAAAGCTTTAACTTTAAGGTGAAGGTCGTGTAAGGAGGATTTGCAGATGTTAAAAAGAACGAGAAAGCACCGGAAGAAACTCGCCAGGCTGGTTCTGGCGGCCCTGCTGTTCTCCGGGGGGCATATGGTTTGATGAGTCCCTCCGTGGCGGAAGCTGCTGATCCGGTAATTGTGACGGGATATACAAATAGTGGCGGTTTTACTCCATCAGGCAGTATGAGAAGGAATTCTGTAGGATCCGGTGGTTATTATAATGCCTATCCTGCTGACGAAAGCGTTACCGTACTGAACATTGCGCCGGGAGTAGAGGATGCCTGGGAGGACGGGGCAAGTAAGGTTTCGGTTTGGGGACATTCCGGAACGGAAGCTTCCGGTTATACCGTAACAATGACCGGTGAAAAGGCGCAACTTTACAAGCTTTACGGTGGCATCTATAAGGCTGAAGGTTATGGGAGCTATCTGGGTACTGCTAACGAAAATACGGTAAGCGTCAGTGACAAAGCCGCTGTTGGCACATCTGTTTATGGTGGGCATATTAACGCTCGCTCTAATTCTGGTTCCGTATCTAACGCACAGGGAACTGCCGATAAAAATACGGTAACTGTCAGCGGTGATGCAACTGTAGGCGAGAATGTTTATGGCGGAGATGCCTACACATATATTTACGCTTATGCTGCTTCAGGGACGACGGCTGCCGAGGGAAAGGGAACTGCCGATGCCAATGATAATACGGTAACCATCAGCGGCAGTGCTACAGTTGGCAACGATGTTTATGGCGGTTCTGCCTATAATGACGCTTATACTTATGTTTACAGTTATGATTACACAGCGACTGGCGTGTCAACTTCCAACGCCGACAATAATACGGTAACTATCAGCAACAACGCTTCTGCCGGCAACGATGTTTATGGCGGTTACGCGTTCGCTCGCAATTATGCTTCTTATGTTGGAGTCGAAACGAATACTGTCAGTGGAAGCGCTAACAATAACACGGTAACCATCAGTGACAATGCTTTAGTTGGCGACGATGTTTATGGCGGTTACGCTTACGCTTACGCTTATTATGGTGTGGCAACCGCTGATGCAACAGCCAACGAAAATTCAGTTACCATCAGCGGTGTTACTGTGAAGGGTGATATTATTGGCGGACTTGCTTCTGCTTCTGCATACACCTATGTATATGATGGCACAAGCGCAGCGATGCCTGCCAAGGGAACTGCCAGCGCCAATGAAAATACAGTAACCATTAACGGCGCAGCTGTTTCCGGTACTGTTACCGGCGGTTATGCTTATGCTTATGCTTATGCTTATTATGGTGGAGAGATAACTGTCGAGGGAACAGCCGACAATAATACAGTAATTATCAGCGGTGATACTACTGTTGGCAACAATATTATCGGCGGCAATTCGACTGGAAGCGCAGACAATAATACAGTAACTATCAGCGGTGATACTGTCGTTAACGCTATACTTGATCAGTATGGTTACTACACAACTGCGAATATTATCGGCGGCAATTCGACTGGAGAAGGAGACAATAATTCGGGAAGTGCAGACAATAATACAGTAACCATCAGTGGTGATACTGTCGTTGGTGAATCTTCTTCTGCTTATGCTTCTGTGTATATTTATGGCGGCCATTCGAAAAATGGAAGTAGAAGTGTAAGCGGAAACACGGTAACCATCAGCGAAAATGTTGTCGTTGGCAGAAGCAGCAGTTCTTCTGAGGATGCGTATGTTTCCGCGTATATTTATGGAGGCTATGGTGAATCTTCTTCGGGCAACGCGGATAATAACACAGTAGCCATCAGTGATAATGTTGTCGTTGCCGATGGCAGTTATTCTAATGCGTATATTTATGGCGGCCGTACGAGTAGTGGCAGTGCAAACGAGAATAAGGTAACTATAAGCGATAACGCCGTTGTGAGTAGAGGATATGCGAGCATTACAGGCGGTTATGGTCGCATTGCCGATGAAAACACGGTAACCATCAGTGGTAAGGCTTCTGTTGGTTCAGGGAAATCTGCATATGTTACAGGCGGTAATTCTACTGCGTATGATGCAGATGAACTCAGTGCAAACAATAACACGGTAACCATCACCGATGATGCTGTTGTTGGTTATGGGTATGTTTATGGCGGCTATGCTTATTATGGCACGGTAAGCAATAACACGGTAACCATCAGTGGGAATGCTGTTGTCGGCGGTAAAGAAGAGGAGCGTATTTATGGCGGCGTATCGGGTTATGGCATAGCAGAAAGTAATACGGTAACGATCAGCGATAATGCTGCTGTTGGCAGTGAATCTGATGTGTATATTTATGGCGGTCTCACGTATTATGCAGAAAGCGCGGATAATAACACGGTAACCATCAGCGATAATGCAGCTGTTGACAGTAAAGCTAACATGCAAATTTATGGCGGTCTTTCGTATGATAATGGAGGAAGCGCGGACAACAACAAGATAACCGTCAGTGATAATGCTGCTGTTACCATCAGCAAGAATGACACCGGCAGCAGTAGTGTTGTAACAACCAAGTTGTCTGTTTTTGGCGGCTATTCGGGTTCCGGCAGCGCGGACAAAAACGAAATCACTTTCAGCGGAGATAAAGTTACTGTTGATTCAGATGGAGGCAGGTTATATATTTATGGCGGTTATTCGAAGAATGAAAACGCAACCACGAACGATAACAAGGTAACCATCAGCGGTAAAGCTGCTGTTGGAGCAAATGCGTCGTATGTGTCTGTCTATGGCGGCGGCGGCAAAATAGAGACTATTTATTATTACTCTATTTCCTACGATTACAGTACTGCTGCTGCAGACAATAATACGGTAACTATCAGCGAAAATGCTGCCATTGGAGCTAATGCATCTTATGTATCTGTTTATGGCGGTTTAAATTATTCTGGCAGCACAGGCAATCAAACCAGCAGCGCGAACAAGAATACGGTAACAATCAGCGATAATGCTGTTGTAGGCGTTCAGTCCTATGTATCTGTTTATGGCGGCTATGCAACGTTTACTGCAAACGAGAACACGGTAACGATCAGCGATAATGCTGTTGTTGGCGGTGAATACGCATATATTTATGGCGGTGAGTCTAATAATAACAGTGCAGACAATAATGCGGTAACCATCAGCAATGATGCTGTGGTTGGCGGTGAATACGCATATATTTATGGCGGCGCTGGTCAAACCACCGCAAACGAGAATACGGTAACCATCAGCAATGATGCTGTGGTTGGCGGTGCTTACGCCTACATTATAGGTGGTTATGGCAAAATCAGCGCAAGCGAAAACACGATTACCATCAGCGATAATGCTGCTGTTGCTGCTACCGGCTCAAATGGCTATGTGTCGATTACAGGCGGTGATTCTAATGCATATGGGTTAGATGGAGGCGGTTCAAACAAGAATACAGTGACGATCAGCGGTGATGCTGTTGTTGGTCCCAAGGCATATTCTATGGATATTACAGGCGGCAGGTCGTACTATGGTCTCGTAAGCGATAACACGGTGACCATCAGCGATAATGTTGTTGTCGCTTCCGGTTCCAATGAAAATCCGTCATATTATTATATGCGGATAACAGGCGGTGAGACGTTCTATAATGGTATCTCAAAGGATAACACGGTAACCATCAGCGGCGGAACGGTCGGGAATGCCGATAATTATAAGGATAATATGATTTTTGGCGGGGCTTCAACTGCAGAAGCTACCGGTAACAAGGTAGTGATTGAGGGGGATGCAAAAGTTTATGCCGGCGCGGTAGTTGGCGGAAACTCTGATTACGCCTATGGATCTGCAGCCAACGTCACTGACAACACCGTTACCATCACTGCCAAGGGCGCAGAGGTCGGACTGGTATATGGCGGCAGGACCTATAAGGGCGACGCAAGCAATAATACAGTAGCGCTCAGTGCCGGTTCCGTTACAGGCAATGTTGCTTCTTCTGGTTATTATGGTATAGTATATGTTGCAGCTGTTGCCGGCGGCTATTCGCTTCAAGAGGGTGACGCAACTTCAAATACGGTTGAGCTCAGTGGCGTAACGGTAAACATTCCTGAAGAGGACTCTTCTGCAGCAAGTTCTTCTATGAGTAGTTCTTCTGCAGGAAGTTCAAGTAAGATTACCATGGGAGTGGTTGGCGGCTTTGCGGGGACCGGGGATGCGACAGGCAATACGGTCAAATTGCAAGATGTCACTATTACAGGCGGAGTTTACGGCGGCGCCGATAATACTACTGCCGGTATCACCGGCTCCGGCGAAAGCACTGGCAGCAGCGGTGACGTGGTAACCGGCAACACGCTGATCATAAGCGGCAGTAATACGGTTAACGGAGAAGTTACGAATTTTGAAACTATCAAGCTTGCCGATACATTGGCGTGGAGTGATGGCGCTACGATATTACAGGCAGCTCAGTTCACGGATAATGCGGACGGTACCCGTGCTTCCCTTGATATTACAGATGCCGAAGCCAACCTGGCGGCGGCGACCAGCGGCCAGATGACGCTGCTTGCTTCTGATACGGCAGATGATTTTAAGACGCTTTCCTTGAAGTATTCCGGCGGTACGGAAGCATTAAGTGAGACGAATTTGTCTAAGATTTTGAAAACTGGCGAGGGAACTCCGGAAAGTACACCAACAAACGGCGTTACCTTAACTTCCGCCAGCACACAAGTAGTTTCTTTAGACGCAGATAACAGTTTTAAGAATGTACTGTACAAAGTGGAAAGCATTACGTCAAAGATCAGCCTGGGTGCAATGACATGGGGAACAGCGAGAGACCTCAGTGATTATACCATTTCCGCAAGTGCGACTATTGATGCGTCAGGTTTATCCTTTACAGGGACAGAGAATACGCCGTTAAAGGCCAATGACAGCATGAAATTGGTAAGCGGAGCGTCAGGCATTTCGGCTATACCGGCAGGCAACATCACGCAGCCGGGTGAAGGCAAGGGAACGGTCGCGGTGGAATATACCGACAGCAACAACATAAAATTCAATGCGACGGCCAGTGGTTCAGTAGGGGTTGATGGAAGCGATGTAAAGTACACGGTTAACAGCGTGGCGACGGACAAGGTGACACTGGGAAGCCTGGCCTGGGGTACGACAGCCGAGATGCCGGATTCTTCCTGGACAGCTTCTGGGGCAACGCAGATTGATGATACCGCTTTTGCTTATACGGGCACGGCATCTACAGCGTTAAAGATAAATGATACTGCGACGATTCTGAACGCGCCGGGCCTGACAACAGCAAGCCCGGTTACGGACGGTACGGCCGAGGGCAAGACAGTCAGTGTTGAGTATGCGAATGATGCCGGCGTTACTTTTGCGGGCACAGCCAAAGGACATGTGGCTTCTGCAACGGATGCGGTACAATATGTGGTGGACAACATAGTATTGACGGATGTAAACCTTTCCGGCTGGACAAACACCGAGACTGCTGTGCCGGATACCTGGACGGGAGATGACGGCAGTGTGAAGGTTAACGCTGGCAGCTTTGCTGCATTGGAAGTGGCAGAGGGAAATCCGCTGACCATTTTAACTGCTGGCAGCCCGATGTTCGCAGATGGCAACATTACTGGTGCAAACAAGTACGACGAAACAAAACCATCTGCATTTACTGATGTGAAGGATGGAGTGACTGTGGCTGGCTTGCAGGCGAAGGGTGTGCAGGCTTCTGCAGATGGGAAGTCTTTAGTTTATGCAGGCGGCACTAAAAATGCCGACAGTGTCGACATTAACACAGTGGCCTGGCAGAAAGATGCAACCGTGTTTGACGGTAGTGCAGGTTATGATTTCACAAATGTTGGCGCGATTGGTACGGATCATTTTGCAATGACCTATAATAACCCGGAAGATGTGGCGGTAAATGACTCCATGATCCTGCTGCAGGCAAATGCTACTTTACAGGAAATGGCGGAAGAGTCGAAGAAATCTTCTTTCAGTTTCAATCCGGTAAGCGGCGTGAGAATTGACGGTGATATCACCGGCACCTTGTCGGCCAGCGGCAACAAGGTGACTTTCACTACTACGGCCAACCAGGCTACCCAGCTGACCTTCACCAATGTGGAGTGGAAGGATACCCTGATGACCCGTCCGGCTAACATCGTCTTTGACGGCGCGAAGGTTGTGACCACGGATATTAAGTTCACCAATATTGATTCCCAGGTGGCAGACCAGACCATGACGCTGGTCAAGAATTTTGACGGAACGCCTTCCGCTATTGAAGGCGACCATTACATGGTCGGCTCCGGCAGGACGGGCGAAGGCGCGGCGGAGATGAGCGGCACGGACCTGATCTTCCGTACGAAGACGGGCACGGTTCCCACGGAAGCCACCCATGAAACGGTCATGGCCATGGAAGCAGGCACGGCTGTAATCGCGGCAGGCCGGGAGTTCGTGGACAGTGCGGTAGAAGGCTTGGGAATGGTAAGCAACATAGCACCGGACGGAACTTCGACCTTTGCCTCCATGGGCGGCGGGACGGGCCGTTACAAGACGGGCAGCCATATTGATACCAATACCTGGAACGCGGTAGTGGCGGTAGGCAGCAAGAAGGAACTGAAGAAGGGCAACCTGGAGTGGGGCGTGTTCGCGGAATACGGACGCGGCAACTACACGCTGTTTGATGACAACGGAGGCCGTGGCGACGGTGATACCCATTACGCAGGCGGCGGCCTGTTGGCCAAGTGGACGAACAAACATAATGTGTACACGGAAGCCAGTATTCGCATGGGCCGCATGAGCGATACGGCCAGCCACATGCTGACGGACCGCCTGGGCAACAGTTACGGCTATGATATTGACGCCAATTATGTGGGGGCCCATGTAGGCCTGGGCAAGATCATCAAAGTGAAAGATGACCGTGACCTGGATGTGTACGGCAAGTTCTTCTACCTGCGCCGCAACGGCGTGAACTTTGACGCAGGCGGGAACCATTACAACCTGGACAGCGTGGCCAGCAAGCTGCTGCGGATCGGCGCGCGTTACGGCTCCAACGACAAGAAGTGGAACTGGTACGGCGGGTTGGCGTATGAGTACGAGTTTGGTGGTCAGTCCAGCGGTACGGTAGACGGTCTGCCAATCCGTTCGGCCAGCATCAAGGGGAGCAGCGTGCGTGGCGAGCTGGGCATGCGGATGGAAGCGACGAAGACCAATCCGTGGAAGGCAGACATCGGGATCTATGGCTACGGTGGCCAGCATCGGGGCTTCGGCGGCACGGTGAGCGTGGCGTATATGTTCTAAAGAAAGCATTAGCGAAAAACAAGAACGACTGCGTGAAACAGGAACAAATACTGCAATAAATAAAGAGGAGTGGGTCATTCCCATTCCTCTTTCTTTAATTACAAGTCATTTTCAAATCTGCAGACCCAGCTTTCGCAGATGTTCATCGATCTGTGCTACTGTCTGCTCGAAGGAACCTCTGTTGTCTATAAAAAGTTCAGCGGCTTTACGAAGGCAGGGACTGCCTTTTTCCATGACGGCGCTTTTTGCGGAATTGTTTATTTGAGAAGTTGAGAGAAGTAAATAAATTTCACTGAAAATGTAAACAATTTAAAGTCCCAGTTGACCGTAACAATTTGCATTATTTATAATGAATTCGGATAATTATATCCTTTAAAATAGTAAGGACCCTTATTATCCAAAAGTCTCCCCGGGTGAAGGGGCGACTCTAAAGGAGGGTATTTGTAAAATGATGAGAATAGAGAAGAAACACCGGAAGAAACTCGCTAGACTGGTTCTGGCTGCCCTGCTGTGTACCGGGGGTGCGTCCGGGTTTATCAGTCCGTCTTTGGCGGAGGCTTCCGAACTGACGGTGACGGGCTATACAAGCGGTGTGGGCTTTCTTCCGGATTCAACCAAAATGGTTGCGACCGGATATTACAGAACCCTTTATATCCCTGCTGAAGAAACTGTTGACACCCTGATACTTACAGGCGATGACTGGGATGCAGTCGCAGGTTCCATTGATGTTGCGGGACGCTATGCTGATGAAGCTTCTGGCTATACCGTGAAGATGACCGGGGCTAACGTGCAGGTGGGCGATGTTTCTGGCGGTATAGGTATTGGTGATGCAAGTGGGGACATTCCGGCCGGTAATGCTTCAGGAAACAATGTGGAAATCAGTGCCGGCAAAGTAAAGGGTGATGTATCTGGAGGCGTTTCTGATTATGGCAGCGCAGACAATAACACGGTAACGATCAGCGGCGGAACGGTTGGAAATTCTAAAGATACGGAAGATAGTTATATTTACGGAGGCGCATCAGAATACGGGGAAGCATCCAATAACACGGTAACGATCAAAGGAGATGCGAAGGTTTATACAGATGCAGTTGTTGGCGGCTATAACTATTATGCTTATGCTGACGCTGCCGATGCCAATAACAACACCGTTACGATCAACGCCAAAGGCGCAGAGGTTGGAAAAGTATATAGCGGCCTTACCAATCAGGGCAATGCAAATAAGAATACGGTAACGATAAATGACGGTTCAGTTACAGGAGAAGTGGATTATGGTAAATATGGTTTAGCAACTATTGTCGGTGGTTATACGTATAATGGTAATGCAACAGACAATACTGTCATTATTTCCGGTGGGCAGATTAATGGATCGCCGTTTGAAGTCATGGGAAATGAATATGGTCCGGGTATGGTTGTCGGTGGGTTTGCATCTGGAGGAGAAGCAAGCAATAATACAGTGATTATCAGCGGTGGTACTCTTGGCGGCGAATCTATTTCTCCACTTGGTGACGACACCAATAACGATGACAATAGAGGAGGGGAAACTGCAGAAGCACCAGCCATAGTGATAGGTGGTTTTTCCACGCAAAAGGCAAATAACAATACTGTAACCATTAGCGGTGGCGATATTAAGGATGGCGTATTGATTGTTGGCGGCATGGTTCTGCCTACTCTTGAGGGTGAGGAGGATACATCCGATACTACCGGTTACGAAGCCAATAATAATACGGTGAACATCCTGACCCCGATCAATGCTAATTACCTGATTGGCGGCCTCGACTCAACGAGTGAATCGGTTAACGCCGGTTCTGGCAACACATTGAACATTGCGGCCAAGAATGTGACTACAAATGCCGTAGGCGGTTTCCAGAACATGAATTTCTATCTGCCATCGGATATTGCCAATGGCGATACCATGCTCACAATCAAGGGTATAGAAGAGTGGTCCGAATATGTTAATGGAGAACCGGCAGAAGGCGCGACAAAAGAAATATATGGTAACGACCTGCAAGGCGTAACCTTCGGTGTGGCGGCACTAAGCGGTGTGAACCTGGAAGTGGGCAACACCGTAAACCTGGTTGTCGGTGAACAAGGATTAGTAACGGATAACGCGCTGAAGACAACTTCTAGCGAAGAACTGGCTAAGGCAGAGTTCCTGGCACCTAACAATCTGGCAACAGATAAGAGGTATGAACTGAGCATCAGCAAGAAAGGTGCGGATACCATTCTTGCCACGGTAGATAATATCACAGAAGAAGGCGAAAGTGCCGATCGTCTGAAATCACCGGTGGAAACCCGCGCAGGTGTAGCGACCATGATTAACGCAGGTACAGACCTATTGGTAGGTGCCGGGCTGCAGAATGCGGCAGACGCGGCGGCAACTGGTGGTGGATCGGCTCCCTTCGCGGCCATGAGTGGCTCCAGCCTGCGGGCGGAATCCGGTTCCCATGTTGATTCGAAGGGATTTGGTCTTGCGCTTGGTTTCGCGAAAGAGATTGAGAACAAGAGCGGCAAACTGCTGATAGGTCCTGTAATGGAATACGGCCATGGCAAGTACGACAGCTACCAGGATAGCGGCATCAAGGCAGATGGCAAAGCCAGTTACTGGGGTCTTGGTGTGATGGCAAGGCAGACTAACAATAACGGTTTTTATTATGAAGGCAGTTTGCGTGCCGGTCGTGCCAAGTCTGATTACAGCAGTGATCTTTCTACAGCGACCCATGCAAGTTATGACAGCACGGCAACCTACTGGGCTGCACACTTGGGGGTAGGCAAGCTGGTTGATGTGGGGAAAGATAATACGCTGGACATATATGGCAAGTACCTCTACAGCCGTACAGGCGGTGACAGCACCACGATATATATGACGGGTGGCGGCAAACAGGATGTAGACTTTGATGCAGTGAACAGCCATCGGTTACGTGCAGGCGCACGTCTGACGCATGTGCTGAACGAGCAGAACAAGGTTTACGGCGGTCTGGCTTACCAGTATGAATTTAAGGGTGAAGCGAGAGCAACGTATCAAGGATTAGGAGCAGCCCCGAGCCCGAGTGTGAAGGGTAGCAGCGGGATGCTGGAGCTGGGTTGGCAGGTAAAACCTGGCAAGAAGAACCCGATGGTGATCGACTTGGGTGTAACGGGCTGGGTAGGCAAGCAGCGTGGCGTAACGGCGAACCTGCAGGCCAACTGGACTTTCTAAATAATGAAAGACATCTTAAACATTAAAATTTGGGAAGCGGCACATGCCGCTTCCTGTTTTTAATATGCTGGCTTCTATAAGATGTGGTTGCGCATACATCTTTACTATTTTATAATGGAAAAAGATAATTGACAGTTGGTTCGGAAAGGAATTGTTACATGATTATAATCGGACTGGCAGGTGGTATCGGCATTGGGAAAAGTACCACGGCTGCGTATTTACGGTCTTTGGGTATTCCGGTGTTTAATGCGACCGGTGCAGCAAAGAGCGTTGCGGTGAGCAAGGGCAGTGAATCGTTACAGAAAATCGCGCAGCTTTTGGGGTCGGAAAGCATATTGCCCAATGGGGAACTGAACCGTCCCTGGGTGGCGGAGAAGGTGTTTCATGACAAGGCACTGCTGAAGCAATTTGAGGCAATTCTTCAGGAGCAGGTGTGGAACGACGTGCAGGCTTTTCTGGCATTTCAGAAGGAGTGCGGAGCGAAGGTGGTCTTCCTTGACCTGCCCCTGATGATCGAGCGGGGCTGGCATACCATCGCAAACAGCGTCTGGCTGATCGCGGCGCCAAAGGAACTGCGCATCCAGCGGGCCATACAGCGGGACAAGGGTTTGACGCCAGAAACGGTAGTGCAGCGCATCAATGCCCAGCCGTCCCTGGAAGAATTAAAGAAGTATGCCCATGTAATCATCGACAACAGCGGGGACTTTGAGCATACCAAAGTGCAGCTTCTGGAACAGCTGCGGAAGGTGGAGTTGGGTTTGTAGTTGAAAACGGAAGTTTTAACTGAATAAAACACGTGGAAACAAAAACCGGGAAACGGTATATGGCTATACTATTTCCCGGTTTTGTCCATCTGACAGGGCATAAAATGAAAATAGGGAACTGTTTGCCAAGGTAAAGTTGTCGGCGTTTCCTGTTTCCGTTTTTGCGTTGTCTGTTCCTTTGGGTTTTATATTTTAATAGCTTTTACACTTCGCCCTCATCCATGATTCCCAGTTTTCGTTTCCAGTAGCGGGAATAGATGGCGCCCAGGGGGTTGTGGGCCAGCAGCCGGTCTTTCACGACCAGTGAGGTAACAGGGCCGTCGCAGTTGGCGGTGAAAATGGCATCGTGTCCCACGCAGAGGCCGCAGACGATGAACAACTCTACGCCCTTTTCCTTTAAGAAGCGTGCCTGGAATTTGGGGTTGCACATGGCTTCGTGGTCCAGTTCCGGCTTCACCTGTTTAAGTCCCCATTCTTTTTTGGCAAAGCTGCAGTTTTTGCAGCAGACGCTGTAAAACTCAAAACCCTGCTGGGTGTAATAGCGGGCGATGTAACGCGCCTCGGCGTTCAGTCCGATGCAGAAAGCCATGCCTAATTTCTTGTAGCCCATGGCCTTGGCAAACTCACCAATCTCCTGCAGGCGGGTGATGTTGCTGTAAAAGGTGCCTTCCACATAGGCCGCTGCTTTCATGATCTTCAGTTCTTCTTCCGTGTAGGCCTGCTTCACTTCATCTTTTGATACGCCCGTACAGTTGACACCTTTGGTGTAACAGGCGTGGGTGGGACAGTTCGCGCAATCTGCTTTCATGATATTCCTCCCTCTAGCTTTTTCATATTTATTATGATATTTCTTAAATTTATTTGGTGATACAATAACAGGCCATTACAGCCCTGTTAATCGGCTTCACTGATTTTGTGACGGATGTGGATCAGCGCTTCTTCCAGAATATCGATGACGTGCTGGTCGTCCAGGGAATAGAAAATGCTTTTTCCTTCCCGGCGGGCCTTAACCTGGTGGGCCATGCGCAGCAGCTTCAGCTGATGGCTGACGGCGGACTGGGTCATTTCCAGCGCGGCGGCCAGATCGGTGACGCAAAGCTCCTCATGGGCCAGCGCGTTGATGATCTTCATGCGGGTCTCATCCCCCAGCACTTTGAAAAATCCAGAAACAGCACTGAGCTGTCTTTCCTCCAGCATCTGTGCCTGAACTTTTTGAACGATCACGGGATCGAAATTCAAAACCGGGGCGGAGGCGCTTTCCGTTTTTTTTCGCAACGGTTTGGTTGCTGCTTTTTTTATTTCCATAATTAAACCTGCCTGTACATAAAGAATTGCGGAGACAACCGCGTGGTTGACCGGGAAATACACAGGGATGTTGTGCAACGCAGCATCCCTGAATATGTTCCATTTGTTCAACTTTACATATATTATAACACAGTTTGCCCGGGTTCGTCTGCAATTTTGAATCGGTGTAAACTCAGGTTCAATTCATCGACACCCATTCCTGTTTACTGTTTTGTAAAAAATTAGACTTGAAAAAAACACATAACCGGCTTAAGATATGAAAAGGATAAAGAAAATCTGCCTGCAATTCATTTTGGAATTTGGGCTTTAAGTTATAACTTTGCATTGCGAAGAATGTCTGATGTTGATGAAACGTGTTTATATGGAGGGAACTGACATGAAACTGAAAAAACAGATGTTTTTACCCATCCTGTTATCTCTGTCTGTGTTTTTTTCTTCTACTGTGACAATGGCTGCGTCAGCCTATGCTTCTGCTGCGCCGCAGACTGCGGTAGTGCGTCAGCTGGCGGAAGCTGCGCCTAACAATACCGCGATTCCAGAAGTGGAAACAAAAAAGCCGGGGACGTCCGAACGCTCCAGCGGTGCAAAATCCCGCAGCGATTCTTCTTTCTTTGAAAACCTGATTGAAAAAATCGCGGTGATGTTTTTGGTGTACATGTTTTTAGAAGCGATCAGTGCGTTGCTGAATGAATTCTTCCATGACGGGGATACAAAGATCAAAATTACGCCGAAAGAGAAACAGGATAAGCCCGACGGCAAAGGAACGAACCAGAAAAACATAAAACGGATTCCCGCCCAGGAAGTGTGAGGGAATTGAAAACGCCCGTTAAACAGATTTGCAAATTGAAAAGAGCTGGCATAACGCATAACGTTCTGAATGTTCCCTGCGTTTTACCCAGCTCTTTTTATTTTTAAACTCTTAATAAATCTATCCGCTGCGCTTATTAAATTCCGCAAACAAGTCTACCGGTTTGTCCGAACACAGGTTATAATCTGGGCAGGCTTCTACCGCTTTGGCCCGGGCCAACTGTAAATCGTGGTACACGTCCCACTTAGCCTGGACCTGGGCGTGGCCGTACTGGCGTAAAATGTACGATGGGTGGAAGGTGGCGATGCAGTCGTAGCCCTGAGGCGTTTTGAACCATTTGCCCCGCTGACGAGTGATGCGCATGGCCGGATCACCCAGGTAATGCATGGCCACGCTGCCCAGCGCTACGATGACCTTAGGCTGCAAAATGGCCAGCTCCCGTTCCAACCAGATTTTGGCGCAGAAATCCGCTTCCGCCAGATCCGGCGTCCGGTTGCCTTTAGGGCGGCATTTTACAATGTTAGAGGTGAGTACCCTGTCACGCGTCATCTGGACAGACCACAGGGCTTTGTCCAGCAGTTGGCCGGAAGGACCGATGAGGGGACAGCCGTAGTCATCTTCCACGCCGCCGGGGCCTTCGCCGATAAATACGATGGGACTGTCCGGGCAGCCGTACCAGCCCACAGGCGCCTGGCAGTCGTTCCGCAGATGACAGGAACTGCATTTATCTAATTGTGCGGCCAGTTCGGCCAGCTGCGTTTCTTTTGTGCTCATAATGAACCTCGTGGTATAATATGGGTATAAATATTCTATAAGTTATTTTACAGGAAAGGACCTGCGTATGTCAAAAGGAAGATTGCTTTTATTATTAATATGCTTACTGCTTTGTGTGCCGGCCTTTGCCTCTGATGGGAAAACCATGGCTGTCAAAACACAAAACACTGCTTCGGCGTTCACGACTGCGTCCCGCACCGTTACCGCGCCGGTTATCACTGACAGGCCGGTGCGCCTGACGGAATATCGCCGTCAGCTGATACGGGAGTATGCGCTGCAGCATTATGGAGAGGCTTTTACCGAAATCATCCCTCAGGTTATCATCGTACACTGGACGGGATCTCCGGGTGCGGACGGGGTACATAACTATTTTTATAATGAAGCTATGGGAGACGGAACGCTGAATGTCTGCTCCCAGTTTCTGGTGGGACGGGACGGCACCGTCTTCCGCCTGACGCCGGAAACCATGCTGGACCGCCATGCAATCGGCTACAACTGGTGTGCTATCGGCATTGAAAACGTGGGCGGGGTAAATGGCAGGGAAGACCTGACACAGGAGCAGCTGCAGGCCAATGCGGTGCTGATCCGCTATCTGCAGGCAAAGTATCCGACTATCCGCTATGTATGGGGACATTACCAGCAGACGGAAGCGAAGCAAAGCGGTCTGTTCAGGGAACATGTCAGCGGTTACTTTCACGGCAAGGTAGATCCCGGGCCGAAGTTTATGAAGGCGCTGCAGGAAAATCTGAACGGTACGGGACTGTTGTTTTTTGAACCGTAACATTTGCTACAATTTGATTGACACTGTATCGGCATATTGGTAAAATTATTATGAATAACTTTACGCTGGAGTAAGGTTTATTTGGTATACCCAAAATAAAAAAATCGGAAGTGTGCTGTCCGGTTTACGGCAGTGCATGACGCATGATTTGGGATACGGGAAAAGAGGAAAATGAAATGAAAGTTGCCATTATTATGGGGAGTAATTCAGACTGGCCGATCCTGGAGCCGGCTGAGAAAACATTGAAAGAGTTTGGCATAGAAGTGGAGGTTGTTGTGGCTTCCGCTCACCGCACGCCGGATCAGGTGCATGAATTTGCGGCCGGCGCAAGGGACAGAGGTGTGGAAGCGATCATTGCCGCTGCCGGTCTGGCAGCCCACCTGGGCGGTGTCATTGCGGCGTATACAACGCTGCCGGTTATTGGAATTCCTATCAGTGGCGGCCCGTTAAAAGGCATGGACGCGCTGCTGAGTTTCGTGCAGATGCCTCCCGGTGTGCCGGTTGCCACCATGGCCATCGACGGAGCTAAGAATGCGGCAATCTTTGCAGTGGAAATTCTGGCGGGAGCTCATCTGGAACTGGTGGATAAACTGGCAGCCTACCGCGCAAAGATGCAGGCGGAAGTGGCGGAAAAAGCAGCGAAGCTGGCAGCCCAGCGCGGGGAGTAAAAAATTGTGATATTTCATATAGATTAAGATTTCCTAAAATACAGGAGGCTTTCATGAGCAAGGAGAAGAAGCAACTGACCTATGCGGACGCAGGCGTTGACATCGACGCCGGCAACCGGGCAGTGGAACTGATGAAGGACAGCGTGCGGGCCAGTTACCGACCGGAGGTCATCGGTGACCTGGGTGGCTTCGGCGGCCTGTTTGCGCTGGATACGAAAAAGTATAAAGAACCCATCCTGGTTTCCGGTACGGACGGTGTGGGCACAAAACTGAAATTCGCGTTCCTCACCAACAATCACAGCACCATCGGCCAGGATGCGGTAGCCATGTGCGTCAACGATATTTTGGTACAGGGCGCGGAACCGTTGTTCTTTTTGGATTACATTGCGGTTGACAAGGTGGACTCCCAGAAGGTAGCTGACATTGTCAAGGGCGTGGCGGATGCCTGCAAAGAGAGCGGCTGTGCCCTCATCGGCGGCGAGACGGCAGAGATGCACGGTTTCTATGCCAAAGACGAATATGACATCGCCGGTTTCTGTGTGGGCGTGGTGGAACGGAGTAAGATGATCACCGGGGAAAAGGTGAAAGCCGGTGACGTTTTGCTGGGCCTGCCTTCTTCCGGCGTGCACTCCAACGGGTTCTCCCTGGTACGGAAAATCTGCTTTGATGTGATGAAGTTCACGGTGGATACCCCGGTTCCGGAATTCGGCTGCACCCTGGGCGAGAAACTGCTGACGCCAACCCGGCTCTATCCGAAGACTTGCCTGCCGTTGATCGAAAAGTTCGATATCCACGGCATGGTGCACATTACCGGCGGCGGTTTCTATGACAATATCCCCCGCATTTTGCCGGAGGACTGCGATGCGGAAGTCCGTGCGGACGCCTGGGAAGTTCCTGTGGTGTTTAAGAAACTGCAGGAGTGGGGCAATGTGCCGGATAAGGAAATGTACCGAACTTTCAACATGGGCGTAGGCATGGTGCTGGTAGTGGATCCGGCGGAAGCGGACGCGGTACGGAAACACCTGAAAGAAAACGGGGAAACGTTCTATGAACTGGGAAAAGTAATACCCGGTCACAAGACGACCATTATGAAAGGCGGCGTTTTCGGTGAGTAAAAAGATCGGCGTAGTGGTCAGCGGACGGGGCAGCAACCTGCAGTCCATCATCGACCACATTGCAGAGGGCAAATTAAATGTAGAAATTGCCGTGGTGGTCAGCGACCACAAAGAAGCCTTTGCCCTGGAACGGGCGGCGAAAGCGGGTATTCCCACGGCGGTAGTGGAACGCAAGGGCTGCAAAGACAAAGCGGAGTTTGAAGACAAGATTGACGCGGCACTGCGGGACAAAGGAGCGGAAGTAGTGGTGCTGGCCGGGTTCATGCGTATCCTGACAGGGCATTTCATCAGCCGCTGGGAAAACAAGATCATCAATATCCATCCGGCGCTGCTGCCCAGCTTCAAGGGCGTGGATGCCCAGGGGCAGGCGGTGGATTACGGCGTAAAGATTGCAGGCTGCACGGTTCACTTTGTGGACGAGGGTACGGACACAGGCCCCATCATTTTGCAAAAGGCCGTGCCGGTGTTTGACGACGACACGGAAGAGACCCTGGCGGCCCGTATTTTAATAGAAGAACATAAGGCGCTGCCGGAAGCGATTCAGCTTTGGGCAGACGGAAAGCTTACGATAAAAGGACGTAAAGTTTATGTCGCGAAATAAAAAACGGTTTTAACGGGTTAGCGTTGCTATGGCGGCGCGGATGCATATATGTTTTGCAATCAACGTTGAGTGAGACAAAGGCGTAAAACAGAACAGCAGACGGAGAAATCAGAGAGGAGAACGTATGAAAATTAAAAGAGCGTTACTGAGCGTATCCGACAAAAAGGACATTACCAAACTGGCCGCGTTCCTGCATGAGAACGGCGTGGAGATCATCTCCACCGGCGGCACCATGAAAGCCATTAAGGACGCGGGCATTCCCGTAACTTATGTCAGCGATGTGACCGGCTTCCCGGAAATCATGGACGGCCGGGTCAAGACCCTGAACCCGAAGATCCACGGCGCAATTTTAGGTGTGCGCAGTAATCCGGAACACATGGCCCAGATGAAACAGCACGGTATCATTCCCATCGATCTGGTGGTGGTAAACCTGTATCCCTTCAAGCAGACCATTGAAAAGCCCGGCGTGACGGAAGCGGAAGCCATCGAGAATATTGATATCGGCGGTCCGGCCATGGTGCGGGCCTCGGCCAAGAATTTCCGCGACGTGGTGATCATCACCAATCCGGAACGCTATGACAAGCTGATGGATATGCTGAAAAAAGACGGTGACATTGATCTGAAGACAAGAAAATCCCTGGCTATGGAAGCCTTCAAACACACTTCCGAATATGATGCCATGATCACGGGCTATCTGAAAGAGCAGCTGGAAAAATAAGATTTTTGTAAAAAAGCGCGGAAGCGGGATAACTTCTTCAATGCTTATATAATAAAAACTGTGAGGCGTAATTCATGAATATTTTATTAATTGGCGGCGGCGGCCGGGAACATGCCCTGGCATGGAAACTGGCCCAGAGCCCCATGGTGGAAAGCATCCGTGTGGTGCCGGGCAACCCGGGCATTGCCGGGCTTCCCAAATGTAAATGTGTTTCCCTGGATTTGAATGATTTGAACAAGGTTGCGGATTATGCGGAAGAGGAGAGCATCGATCTGACGGTGGTGGGGCCGGAGGCTACGCTGGTAGCCGGCATCGGTGATGTGTTCCGCTCCCGGGGGCTGCCTATTTTCGGGCCTAACAAAAATGCGGCGGAGCTGGAAGGCTCCAAGGCTTTTTCTAAAAACCTGATGAAGAAATACAATATCCCTACAGCAGCTTTTAAAGTCTGCACGGACATTGATACTGCCAAAGCTTTTGTGGAAGAGCAGGGCGCGCCTATCGTCGTGAAGGCGGATGGCCTGGCTGCGGGAAAGGGCGTGGTGGTAGCCATGACCAAAGAGGAAGCCATGGCAGCCATCGATGACATGATGGCGGACCATAAATTCGGCGACGCCGGCGCCCGGGTGGTGCTGGAAGAGTTCATGGAAGGCGAGGAAGCATCTTTGCTGGCCTTTACGGACGGCAAGATCGTGGTGCCCATGGTCGCTTCCCAGGATCATAAACGTGTCAACGACGGGGACAAAGGCCCCAACACTGGCGGCATGGGCGCTTATGCCCCGGCTCCCGTGATGACGGAAGCCCTGCGGATCAAAGCGGAAGAAACCATTTTGAAACCGGTGATTGCCGCATTGAATAAAGAAGGCCGTACCTATTCCGGCTGTTTATATGCCGGCCTGATGATCAAGGGCGACAGCGTGAAGGTTGTGGAATTTAACTGCCGTTTCGGCGATCCGGAGACCCAGGTGGTGTTGCCATTGTTGGACAGCGACCTGGCGCAGATCATGCTGGCCTGCGCAACGGGAACCCTGGATGCTTCCATGGTAAAATGGAAAAACCAGGCAACCGTCTGTGTGGTGATGGCGTCCGGCGGCTATCCTGCTTCCTATGAAAACGGCAAGGTCATCACCGGTCTGCAGGAAGCCGGCGCTGCAGCAAACGTGGTGGTATTCCATGCGGGCACCAAAGCCGTGGGCGGACAGATCGTTACGGCCGGCGGCCGCGTGTTAGGCGTAACCGCAATGGCCAAAGATATTAAGAGCGCCAAGAATTTTGCCTATGCAGCGGTGGAAAAGATCCACTTTGATAAGGTCCATTACCGGAAGGACATCGCCTGGCGGGCATTCAACCGGTAACATACAGGGCTTGCTGCAGATTAAAGGTATCAGATACAGACAGATTCAGCCTGGTGTTATTTTTCCTAAAAAATCTTTTGCATTTTTTGCTTTTCTGTGCTATCATACTTTTTAAAATATTTTAGGAACCACTGATTAATTCGTCCGCACGCTAGCCGGCGCTTTTTGTGAATGTCCGCGTCACTGTCTCTAGACGCAGCACCGCTGCGCCTTCGAGTCACTTCCTTGTCATTCGCAAAAAGCGCTCGGCCATCGCACAAACTCATTTAATCAGTGTTTCCTTAAGGGACAGCTGATTCATTCGTCTGCAAACACGGCGATTACACAAACTCATTTAATCAGTGTTTTCTCCAGAGAAAGGAAGGTGTTACCATTGGCTTTTTATTATGATGAACCCGCGCATACTTTTAGTGAATATCTGTTGATTCCGGGGTATTCTTCTTCCGAATGCATTCCCGATAATGTGACGCTGGTCACACCGCTGGTGAAATTCAAAAAGGGTGAAGAACCGGCCATCAGTTTGAATATTCCCATGGTCTCCGCCATCATGCAGTCTGTCTCCAACGACAAACTGGCCGTTGCCCTGTCCAGGGAAGGCGGCTGCTCTTTCATTTACGGTTCCCAAACCGTGGAAGACGAAGCACAGATGGTGCGGAACGTGAAAAGCCACCGCGCCGGGTTCGTAGTCAGCGATTCCAATATTACGCCGGACAGCACGCTGGCAGATGTGTTGGCGTTGAAGGCCAAAACTGGTCACTCCACCGTTGCCGTGACCAGTGACGGAACGGTAAACGGGAAACTGGAAGGCATCATCACCAGCCGCGATTACCGTGTCAGCCGCATGGAAATGGATATCAAGGTGCGGGACTTCATGACACCTATTGAGAAGCTGATCGTGGGCAAAAAGGATACGACCCTGCAGCAGGCCAATGATATCATCTGGGACAACAAGCTGAACACGCTGCCCATCATTGACGACGACGGGCGCTTATTATACATGGTATTCCGCAAGGACTATGTGTCCCATAAAGAGTATCCGCTGGAACTGCTGGATGATAAGAAACGTCACGTGGTAGGCGCCGGCATCAACACCCGGGATTACGCGGAACGGGTTCCGGCCCTGGTGGAAGCAGGGGCGGACGTATTGTGCATCGATTCTTCCGAAGGCTTCTCCGAATGGCAGAAGATCACCCTGAAATGGATCCGCGACCACTACGGCGATAAGGTAAAAGTGGGCGCCGGCAACGTGGTTGACGCGGACGGCTTCCGTTTCCTGGCAGACTGCGGCGCAGACTTTGTCAAGGTCGGTATCGGCGGCGGCTCCATCTGTATCACACGGGAAACCAAGGGCATCGGCCGCGGGCAGGCAACCGCTTTGATTGACGTCTGCAAGGCCCGTAACGAATACTATAAAGAAACCGGCGTGTACGTTCCCGTCTGCAGCGACGGCGGTATCGTGTACGACTATCATATGACCCTGGCCCTGGCCATGGGCGCTGACTTCCTGATGCTGGGCCGTTATTTTGCCCGCTTCGATGAAAGCCCCACTAACAAGGTGAACGTGAACGGCAGTTACATGAAAGAGTATTGGGGCGAAGGCTCCAACCGGGCCCGGAACTGGCAGCGGTATGATATGGGCGGTTCCCAGAAGCTGTCCTTTGAAGAGGGCGTGGACTCCTACGTTCCCTACGCAGGCAGCCTGAAGGACAATGTGAACCTGACCCTGGCCAAGATCCGCAGTACCATGTGCAACTGCGGCGCCCTGAACCTGGGCGAACTGCGCGACAAAGCCAAACTGACGCTGGTATCCGCAACTTCCATCGTGGAAGGCGGGGCCCACGACGTATTGCTGAAGGACAACACGGCTGCGACCTATGCGAAATAATTAAAGACGTATATTGTAAGAGACTTGCTTTTACAAAAAACACGACAGGGAGCCCGTCCAAGCGGAGCTCCCTGAAGTTTCATAGTTTCATAAAGTATCATGATGTTGGGGTGTGAGTGTATGAAAAAGGCGGTAACCGGTTTCCTTCTGGGTAGCCTGCTGCTGGCAGGGAGCACGGCGCTGGCCGCGGAACCTGAAAGCGCGGCAGGGGCAACGGAAATAGCAAAAGAACCTGCAGCGGAAGCATCGCTGCTAAGTCCTTCTGCTGTAAAAAGCAAAGGCACGATCGTTTTTGTGCCGCTGGATACCCGGCCTGTCTGCAAGGGTTATACAGTCGATACGATGCGGGCTGCCGGCTGGGATATCCTTGTCCCGCCGGATGAAATGCTTTCTTCCGCTGCGCATTCCGGGGAACCGGACAGGTTGCTGGAATGGCTGGAAGAAAACTCGGAAAAAGCAGTGGCTGTGGTTGCCAGCGCGGACGCGCTGGTGTACGGCGGGCTGGTGGATTCCCGGACGCATCATATAGACAGGACTGTGCTGCAGTCACGGGTGGAACGGCTGGTTTCCCTGAAGAAAAAAGGACATGCCCCCGATATATATATGTTTGTAACGATCATGCGGTCACCGAAAGCCAGCGCGGCACCGGTGGAGCCGGTGTATTATGAGGAGTGGGGACCGAAGCTGTTCCGTCAGGGCGTCCTGATGGATAAAGAGGAACTGTCCGGTTTGTCCCGCAAAGAAAGCAAAGAGCTGCAGGAACTGAAGAAGACGATTCCCCGGAATGTGATCGCCGATTTTTACGGACGCAGGAAGATCAACATACAGACCACGGAGCTGTTGCTGCACGGCATTGAAAGCGGCGGTTTCAATTACCTGCTGGTAGGCAGGGACGATACCAGCCCACTTTCCCAGGCACACCGGGAAGCCCGTTTTATGGGCTCGCTGGTGAACGAGCTGCCGAAATCGAAGATCCGTTTCTTTTCCGGTGCCGACCAGCTGGGACTGGTGCTCCTGACACAGGCGGTCAACCGTCTGACCTTTACCTCGCCTATGGTGTATACGGAGTTTGCCCCGGGCAAGGGTGGCGACACGATTCCTACATATGAAGACGATCCCGTGGCGGTTTCGGCTCGCGAGCACATTTACGCGGCCGGCGCATTCCCGGCCCGGAAGGCAAAAAACGCGGACTTCGTTCTGACGGTCAATACTCCGTTTAACGGCAAAACGCTGGATGCTTCTGACGCGAAGAACACCGGGGCGCCGGATATATATACCAAAGCCTTTTTGGATAAAGTGCAGTCTTATCTGGATGCTGGCAAGAAAGTAATCGTGGCGGATACCAAGTTCGGCAACGGGGCGGACAACGCGTTGGTGAAAGAAATGTTCCGGCGTGGGATAGCTTATAACGTTGCGGCTTACGGCGGCTGGAACACCTCCGGCAATACGCTGGGCTTTGCCCTGGCACAGGGAATGGAGTCTCCGTATTACGAAGGAAACACGGCGCAGGACCTGCTGCAAGTCCGCTATCTGGACGACTGGGCCTATCAGGCCAACGCCCGCATGGATGTTTATAAAAATGTAATCTGGCCCAATCACATGCCGAATTCCGGATTAAATCCCCGGCAGCAGAAAATCGCCGAAGCGGCCATTACGGACAGCATTGTAAAAACCGCGGAACCGGTGATGGGGAATGTGGTGAAGAAATACGAATTTAAACTTCCCTGGAGCCGCATGTTCGAAGTGCAACTGGTGAAGAAATCTGTAGATAAATAATTAAACATAGAACCATAAAACTGATGTAATAAAACCAACAAAAAAGGGGCTTTTTGTTACAGCCCCAGGCAAAAAACACTTTAGTGAACGGAAGAGAAAACCTCCTGTGATAAACTTGATGTGGCCTGACAACCACACAAAAATCACAGGAGGTTTTATCATGCAAGATGATGTAAAAAGTTTATCACATAGTAAATGGAGATGCAAGTATCATATCGTGTTTGTACCGAAATATCGGAGGCAGATTATCTATGGCAAGATCAAGGCGGACGTAGGAAAAAATTCTACGTGAATTAAGCCAATGAAAAGGAGTCGAGATATTAGAAGCAGAGCGTTGTCCTAATCATATCCATATGCTTGTAACCATCCCGCCCCACATAAGTGTGTCAGAGTACATGGGGTATTTAAAAAGTAAAAGCAGTCTGATGATATTTGACCGACACGCAAATTTAAAATACAAGTACGGGAACAGGCATTTCTGGCGTAGGGGATATTATGTCGATACCGTAGGGAAATATGGGACGGCGATACGGGAGTACATACGCAATCAGTTACAAGAAGATATAAGCAACGATCAGATAAGCATGAAAGAATTGTTTGACCCGTTTACGGGTGAGCCGGAGAAATAAGGCATAAAAGAGCCCCAAGTAGGGGGCTGCCA
>JAFZIG010000070.1 GCA_017554485.1 Acidaminococcaceae bacterium
AAGTTTGAAAAAGACACGAAAGAATCCGGAGTGTTCCAGAAACGCCGTAAAGCACAGCTTTTGTCCTGGGTTCGCGGCATGATCGACGAACACCTCCATAACCTGTTCTTTAACGATCCCATGATCAAAGGCCGTATCCCGCTGGTAGAGCATTCTGTGGTGAACGGGCTGATCTCTCCCAGCCAGGCGGTTACGGAACTGATCCGCTGCTTCGACATGGACCGGGCGGCGCTCAAGCATCTACAGAGCGAAAAGTATTAGTATTAACAACAAAGAAATTTTTGCAAAAATTTAAAAACAGTTGCGGATTTTGGCGAATCCGTACTCCACCAAGGTATATTCACAGCGGCCACCGCCTTGGCTGTTGTGTGATACGGGGCTTCCTGCCGCCTCAGGATGCCCAAAACCCCGGTCTCCGTAAGGAGCTGGGGTTTTTGTATAATTGTAAGGGTTGCTTACACTGTTATAAAAACAAAAGAAGCGCTGCGGGGTTTCCGCGGCGCTTTCAGGCAATTCATAAAACGGTCGGTGGTAGACCATCAATAGGGATACTCGTTCAGCGGGTCTTCATCCTTTCCTATCAGTGTGAACATATCTGTAGTTTCCCGGTTGTAGGGAAGCCTGGATTTGATCTTTCCCTGTTCCTGGAGCAGGCGCTCTGCTTCCAGGGGCATGATGTCCATGCGTTTCAGCTTTTTGTACACGGACGGACGGAAGGCACGCCACACTTCCATGATATTATGCAGTATCTGGGCGCTGGGAATCTCGAATTTTTCCCTGCCTTCAAGTACTTGTTGGACTTTGGCCCTGCGTTCTGCCTGTTCTTCTTCCGCCAGGCCTTCAATGATGCGGTCTAATTCTGCTTCCAGCGGATTTGCCAGGTAATCTTCAATCATGATTTCCAGTTCGTTGTCGTATGTGATCCTGCGTCCTGCCATAATAACCTCCCCTATTGCTCCATGGAAAAGCGTTGCGAAATATGAAACGAAAATGAAATATGAAATTTAGACTTGAAGCCCTAATACATTTGCTTTATTCAAAGCCTATCTTATTTTATCATTTACAAGATATATTATCAATAAGAAAAATAATTTTAATGATAAAAACTATGATGTATGCGTTTCGCTGTAATTTTGATTCTGAAAGAGCAATGAAAAAATCGTTTTTCAATGAGCGAAAACAGGTCTTCTGTGATAAAATATAAAATAGAAGGACTTTGAATTAATTAAATGGGTTGCCTATTATCAGATGAATCAACAAGAAAGCGATAAAACGAATGAAATCTATCTGGGAAATAACTGTGGCAGCTGCACTGGCAGGACTGCTGGCTCTGGCGGCTGCCGGCTGCGGCGGAGGCAAAAATGCCGCGGCGCCCTCCAATGAAATGCTGAAAGTCGGCAACGCCGGTTTTGCCGACAGCCTGGAGCCCGCGGAGAATGATTCCGGCTGGCAGATTGCCCGGTACGGCGTGGGCGAATGCCTAACCCGGTTTGACGACAGGATGACCATCCGGCCCTGGCTGGCGGAAAGCTGGCAAGTTTCCGATGACAAGCTGAGCTGGACGTTTAAAATAAGGGAAGGCGTTACTTTCTCCAACGGGAACAAGCTGACTGCCGACGCAGTAAAGAAATCCCTGGAACGTACTTTTAAAAAAGCGAAGCGTGCGACTGTAATGCTTGAGCCGGAATCCTTTACCGCCAACGGGCAGGAACTGGTTGTTAAGACAAAGAAACCCTGTGCGATACTGCCCGGTCTGTTAGGCGATCCGCTGTTTATCATTGTGGACGTGACGGAAGACGGCAAACGGGACTTTGCCAAACAGGGACCTGTCTGCACCGGACCCTACATGGTTACAAGCTTTACCAAAGAGAAATGCATCGTGGAAGCCAATCCCAAATACCGGGACGGTAAAGCACCCTATAAAAAAATAGAAATCAACACCATTGACGACCCCCACAGCCGCGCCATGGCTTTGAAGAAGGGTGTAATTGATATCGCGTTTAACGTGGGCGCCGGCGACCTGCAGCTGTTCCAGGACAAAAGCAAGTTTAACATCAGTGAAACCGCGTCCGTAAACTCTGTGGTAGCACGTCTGAACCAGAATCCGGGCAGACTGCTGGCCGATAAACGCGTGCGCCGGGCCCTGATCCGGGCGCTGGACCGGGAAACCTACTGTAAAGTGCTGCTGAAGGACACTTTCATTCCCGGCGCGTCCGTGCTGCCGCCTTCTGCTGATTACGGTTTTGCGGAACTGGTGAAACATAATCCCGATAAGTTTAATATTGAAAGCGCCAGGAAGCTTCTGGCAGAAGCAGGCTGGAAAGATACCAACAAGGACGGTTTCGTAGATAAAGACGGCAAAAATCTGGAGCTGGAGTGTTACTACTGCAGCAGCCTGGCCGAGCTGCCTCTGTTTGCGGAAGCTACCCTGTCTGACGCTAAACAAGTCGGCATCAAGATCAACCTGAAGCATGTCGACCATAATAGCCTGTGTAAGCTGGAAACAACCGGCGGATATGATATGCTGCTTTCTAATATCCCAATCGGCGATCCGGAGTCTTTCATGAAGCGTTATTTCCGTACTAACAAGAACGGCGATAACCCGGAAAATGCGTCCGGCTACGGCAATCCGGAATTTGATCAGCTAAGCGCACAGCTGGCCGGTGAGTTCGATGCGGCCAAACGCCGTGAAACCCTCATCCGGATGGAAAAGGTCCTGATGGACGATGCTGGCGTTGTTGTATACGGCTATCCCAGGACCAACCTGGTCAGCCGTCTGTGTATCGAAGGCGCCAGGATTTTCCCCTGCGATTTCTACCGGCTGACCGGGGATAGAAAACCACCGGTAGCAAAATAGCCGGTGTGACCGTTGTAACGACATTTATGTTAAAATACTGTTCAAATAAGTATCCGGGCGGTTATTACCGTCCGGTTTCGTTTTGATAGTAAAAATAAATTGACAAATAATTCATTGACACACAAAATAACTTATGATAATCTAACTATATTAGTAGTTGATACTATTAATTTAATAATATGGAGGAATAAAAATGAAAAACAAAATAGCATTGGGTTTACTAATCGGCTCCCTTTTACTTGCAGGCTGCGGTGGCTCCGGCGATAAGAAACCGACGGAAAAGGCGGAGCAGAAGGCCCCGGCCAAGGACGAGATCGTGATCACCGTCGGCAATAACCTGGTTGCCGGCAAGTTTGATCCCACCATCGGCTACGGTGTATGGAACGCGGATATTTTCCACGCCCATCTGTTCAAGATCGGGAAAGACAACGCCCTGGTGCAGGATCTGGCTGTGAAGGAAACCATCAGTCAGGACGGGAAAGTCTACACTTATGAGATCCGCAAGGACGCCAAGTTCGCCGACGGCAAACCCCTGACGGCGAAAGATATCGAATTTACTTTCAAGAAGGCCATGTCCCGGGCTTCCGCGGCGGACCTGACCATGGTAGCGGGCGTGAAGGCCGTGGATGACACCCATGTGGAATTCACCCTGAAACAGCCCTGGTCCACCTTCCCCTATCTGCTGACTTCCGTGGGCATCGTTCCCCAGCATGCCTATACGGATGCTTACGGCGACAAACCGGTATGCTCCGGCGCCTGGAAAGTGGTTGACTTCCAGAAAGGCCAGCAGCTGATCCTGGCCCCCAATGAACATTACTACGGGCCCAAATCGAAATTCAAGAAAGTCACCATCCTGAAGATGGATGAAGACGCCGCCCTGGCGGGTGCCAAATCCGGCAAGCTGGACGTGGTGCTGGTGAACGCGGACTTTGCCAAGAACGAAGTCAAGGGAATGAAATTAAAGGCCTATGATACGACGGATATTTTCGTCATCAACCTGCCGGTGATCAAAGAAGGCGTGGAAAAGGACAAGAAGGTCGGCAACAATGTGACCTGCGATCCGGCCATCCGCAAAGCCCTGAATATCGGCATCGACCGCAAGGGCATCATCAGCAAGGGCCTGAACGGCTACGGCAAACCGGCCTACGCTTTCGGTGTGTACCGGCCCTGGGGTTCCGGCACTTCCTTCGCGGATAACAAAGTGGAAGAAGCGAAAAAGATCCTGGCCGACGCCGGCTGGAAGGATACCAACGGGGACGGCATCGTGGATAAGAACGGCGTGAACGCGGAATTCACCATCACCGGCCGCAGCAATGACCTGGCCCGTTACAATACGGTAGTGGCCCTGGCCGAAGAAGCCAAGAAGCTGGGCATCAAGATCGTTCCCAAATCTGCGGCCTGGGCAGAGTGCCGCATTGCCCGCAATATCCCCACCAACTGGAGCTTCGGCGAAGCCGACCCCATCACGGTGTACCGTCAGTATCATTCCTCCCAGGTGGACGTGAACAAGATCGGCAATCCTTCTACTTATAAGAATCCCGAAGCGGATGCCCTGATGGAAAAAGCAATCAAGGCCCGGAACCGGGACGAAGCCAACAAGTTCTGGCAGGAATCCCTGAAGAAGGCGGAAGCGGATGTTCCGTCCCTGGTGATGTGCAATCCCCAGAACCTGTACTTTATCCGCGACGGCCTGCAGATTCCGGATTTCGGCAAGGTCATCCCCAGATCCCAGGGCGTTTCCATTGTGGAAAACATGAACGAGTGGAGCTGGAAATAAGTTGTGAGATGCATGTCTGCCGGAACGTCTGCGTTGCAGCGGAGCCGGCGTTCATGACGAATAAAAATGTGACGAAAATAAATCGGTGTTAAAGGAGCTGTGTTGTGAATAAGGGTTTATTGAAATATTTGACAACCACAGTGCTCCGGATGGTGCTTCTTCTCATCGCCGCCACCATGCTGAGTTTCTTCCTGGTACACAATGCGCCCATGGATCCCGTGGATGCTTTCCTGGGCGAGGTGACCGTATCGGAAGAACAGCGGGCGCAGATTGCGGAACGCTGGGGGCTGAACAAATCCCCGGCGGAGCAGTACCTGATCTGGCTCGGCAATACGCTGCGGGGCGACATGGGGGAATCCCGGACCTATCACGAACCGGTGACGAAGGTGTTAGGGGAGCGCTTCCGCGCTTCCCTTCTTTTAATGGGAACAGCCTGGATCCTGTCCGGCGTGCTGGGGGTCATTCTGGGCATCGTGGCAGGTATGTACAAGGGGCGCTGGCCCGACCGGATCATTAAGACGTTCAGCCTGATCCTGGCTTCTTCGCCGGTGTTCTGGATCGGGCTTCTGGTGCTGATGGTCTTTGCCGTGGAGCTGCAGTGGTTCCCCCTGGGGCTGGCGGTCCCCATCGGCAAGATCGAAAGCGAGGTCACCTGGGCCGAGCGGCTGCATCATCTGGTGCTGCCGGCCCTGACCCTGAGCATTACCGGGATCGCCAATATCGTTCTCCATACCCGTCAGAAGCTGATCGATGTGCTGGAGAGCGAGTATGTATTGTTTGCCAAAGCCCGGGGCGAGACCCTGAAGCAGCTGATCACCCGTCACGGGCTCCGGAACATCGCCCTGCCGGCGGTGACGCTGCAGTTCGCTTCCATCAGCGAGCTGTTCGGCGGTTCGGTGCTGGCGGAACGAGTGTTTTCCTATCCCGGCCTGGGAAGTACGGCCGTGGTAGCCGGGATGCAGGCCGACGCGCCGCTGCTGCTGGGCATTGCTTTGTTCAGTTCCCTGTTTGTCTTCTTCGGGAACCTGACGGCCAATATTTTATACGGCATCATTGATCCGCAGATCCGGGAAGGAGGCGGTATCGATGGCTGACATGCGTCTGCGTACCATGGAAAAAGCCGGCGGTCCCTTCCTGAACCACCGGCGCAAAGTGCTGCTGATCATCATCGGCGGCATCGTCATCCTGGCCGGGCTCTGCCTCTGGGGCCTCCTGATGGATCCCTCCCGTTATGCGCCTAACTACGGTGCCCGGCTGCTGGCGCCTTCTTTTGCCCATCCTTTCGGCACGGACAACCTGGGGCGCGACATGTTTTACCGGACCATATGCGGTCTTTCCACCAGTATCCAGATCGGTCTCCTGTCCGCCCTGGTCAGTTCCATCATCGCCCTGATCCTGGGCAGCCTGTCCGCGGTCTTCGGCGGCAAGCTGGATACGGTGATCGGTTTCCTGGTGGATCTGTGCATGGGGGTTCCCCATCTGATCCTTCTCATTTTGATTTCCATCGCGGTAGGCGGCGGGGCTGCCGGCGTCATCATCGGCGTGGCGGTGACCCACTGGCCCAGCCTGACCCGCGTGATCCGGGCGGAAGTGATGCAGGTCCGCTCGGCCCAGTATGTGCAGGTGGCCCGGAAGCTGGGGATGAGCAACTGGCACATTGCGGCGAAGCATATCGTGCCCCATGTGTTCCCCCAGTATCTGGTCGGGCTGATCCTGCTGTTTCCCCATGCGATCCTGCATGAGGCTGCGATCACGTTTCTGGGTTACGGGCTGCCGCTGGATACCCCGGCGGTGGGCATCATCCTGGCGGAAGCCATGAGGCATCTGGCCGGAGGCATGTGGTGGTTGGCCTTTTTCCCGGGCATCGCCCTGCTGTGTATGACCCAGCTGTTTGATGTGGTGGGGGATTACCTGAAGATTCTGATCGATCCCCACAGCGCGCGGCAGTAGAAGGGAGGATGAGGTATGGAAAACGAAGTGTTGCTGGAAGTGCAGCATCTTTCCGTGGGTTTTGAAAGTTATAACGCAAGAGTGGAGAAGGTATTCTTCAACGCCATCACCGACCTGAACCTGACCGTCCGCAAAGGGGAGATCGTGGCCATCGTGGGTTCCAGCGGTTCCGGCAAGAGCCTGCTGGCCCATGCGGTGATGAATATTCTGCCGGACAACGCCCGGACCGGCGGTAAAATGTACTACAAGGGCGAACTCCTGACGCCGGAGGTCATGAACCGGCTGCGGGGGCGCCAGATTGCTTTCATTCCCCAGTCGGTTGCCTTTCTGGACCCGCTGATGCAGGTGGGAGACCAGGTCGTTGGTACATTGGGAGAAAAAGCCCGGGCACTTCAGCAAAAAGCCTTTGAACATTTTGGACTGAAACAGAGCGTGGCGCAGTTATATCCGTTCCAGCTTTCGGGCGGCATGGCCCGGCGGGTGCTGCTTTCCACTTCGTATGTTGCCGAAACGGAGATGATCATTGCCGACGAACCTACCCCGGGACTGGATCTGAAGATCGCTATTGAAGCGCTGAAAGATTTCCGGGTGCAGGCGGACCAGGGCAAGGGCGTGATCCTGATCACCCATGACATCGACCTGGCCCTCCATGTGGCGGACAAGATCGCCATCTTTTATGACGGGCGTGTGGTAGAAACGGCGGATACCCAGACGTTCCGGGGGGACGGACAGGGACTGAAGCATCCTTACAGCCGGGCCCTGTTCAACGCGCTGCCCCAGAACGGGTTCAACCTGCAGCGCTGTCCGAAGTGCGGCGCGACCTGCGCTACCTGGAATGTGGATGAAGAAGGAATGAGGTGCGGCTGTGGCGATTCTTGAAGTAAAACATGTGGACTTCCGGTATGGCAGCGGCCCCTGGATCCTGAAAGATATCAGCTTTTCCGTGGAGGAAGGGGAGCGGGTGGCGATCCTGGGCCCCAGCGGCTACGGGAAAAGCACCCTGGCGAAAGTCATTGCGGGGTATCTGAAACCTGCCGGAGGGGAGATTCTGTGGGAAGGCAAACCCCTGCCCGCAACCGGTTTCTGTCCTATCCAGCTGATCTACCAGCATCCGGAAAAGGCCCTGAACCCCCGCTGGAAGATGAAGGATTCCCTGGAAGAGGCGGGCGTGCCGTCAGAAGAAGTGCTGACGGAGATGGGCATCCAGGAGAAATGGTACCAGCGCTGGCCCAACGAGCTGTCCGGCGGCGAACTGCAGCGGTTCTGCGTGGCCCGGGTGCTGAAACCCGAGACCCGCCTGCTGATCTGCGACGAGATGACCACCATGCTGGATGCCATCAACCAGGCCCATATCTGGAATTTTGTCCTTGCCTATGCGAAAAAACACAACATGACATTGCTGGCCATTACCCACAACCGATACCTGGCCAACCAGGTGGCGACCCGCATCCTGCGGATCCCGGAACTGAACCACGTGGAAGTGGACCAATCCAGTTTATAGAAACCGGTATACATAGTTTTCAGGCAAACAAAAACCCCGCACGGTTCAGATGCGGGTTTTTTGTTTTTACGATTATATACAATTCTTCGGTGTTAACTTGCATCAGGGCAAGCTGCTTCACCGTTACAATATTTATTGTTTACTGATCCGCAGCACGACAACCGCCACAGCGACTGCCCCGGACACCGGATTGACCGCAATCCGGTCAAGATACGTATCAATCGTTGCCGTACCTTTAAACTTTCCATGTAAAAGAACGGTTTTCTCATCTGTTTTGCAGCGTTTCAGCGCGTTTACAAAAGCCGAACCCGGCAGCTGCGTCAGTTTTATATACTGCATTGTTTCATCCTGCAGGCCTATCGTATTCCTTACATATTCCCGGTAGGGACGGTTGCAGCGTACAATCATCACTTCATCACCCTGCAGTTCCAGGATCGCAGCCGGTATGGTATTAAAATACTCCTGCAGCGAATAGCGGCTGTCCCTGGCAATAAAAGACGGATCATACAGGTTTATGTTGCCGATGGCACTGTAATAGTCTGCCTCCTGGGGATCCTCAATGCGGATCAGGGTGCCGGCCTGGTGCCGTTGCAGGATTTCTTCCATGGGAAGGGGCTTGCTGTAATAAAAGCCCTGCAGCCGTGTACAGCCGATCTCACGCAGGAACGCCACCTGCTCTTTGGTCTCCACGCCTTCCGTTACCGTCTCGATGCCGAGACCGGTTGCCATCTTCATCAGTTCGGTCAGGATGATCTTGGTCCTGTCCGTAGCATCAAACTGCTTCATAAAGCGCAGGTCGAACTTGATTACGTCAAACCGGATTTCCTGGAGCAGGTCCAGCGTGGAATAACCGCTGCCAAAGTCATCCATCCATACGGGGAAACCAAGCTGGCGGAACCGTTTCACCTGCTCCTTCATAAATTCAAAATCTTTACCGATCACAGTTTCCGTAATCTCAATGTTCAGCTTGTCCCTGCCGATGCCGGCCTCATCTACCCGGCGGCGAATCTCTTCCACTACATCGCAGGCATCAAAATCGCTCCGGGAAAGGTTAACAGATACGGGGATGACTAACAGGCCTTCCGCTGTCTGTCGTTTCATCCTTTCCAGGACCTCTTCCACCACATAAAGATCCAGTTTATAAATCACCGAAGCGTCTTCCAGCACCGGGATGAATTCCGCCGGGGAAAGGAGCCCTTTTTCCGGATCGAGCCAGCGGGCCAGCGCTTCTGAATTGCAAACATTATCGTTGGCCGTGCGTATAATAGGCTGGTAGTACACCTGGATCCATTTTTCCTGCAGGGCTCTGTCCAGATTATCCAGGATATACTGCCGGTTCGCTTCCTGCGCCAGCATCTCTTCCTTAAAATATTGATAAACTGACTTATAGTTCCCGCGGTTTATATCGCAGGCTGTTTTGGCCCGGTCACAGGCAACACCGATTTCCAGGCCGGCTTTGTCGTCCACGTAAATCCCGGCCCGTACCGGCAGCGTCTTTCCGCCGTTCAGGCCATGGCATTCTTCAAACAGATTCTCCAGTTTTAATTCCAGACCGTCCGCGTTTGTATAAACAGCAAAATTATCCTGGGAAAAGCGGCTGCATCTTTCAAAGCTGAAATACCTGACGAGCAGATTGGAAAACTCCCGGAGCAGCTTGTCGCCTTCCGCAAACCCGTTGCTGCGGTTAAACGCGGTCAGGCCGCAGAAGTCAAAATATACGATTGCATTCGATGCGTCTTTGGCCTGCGAGTTGTTTCGGGCCGCGTCAGCCTGTTTGAAAAAGGTTGCCATATTGGGAAGACCCGTCAGGGCATCGTAGGATGCCTGACGGATCATGGTCTCTTCCCGCAGCATCACATTAAAGGAGTGAGCTAACGTATTCTCGCTTTCATCATCCGAGGAATAGAACCCCTCGCTTGTGAACCAGACAATGGCCAGCCGGTTTCCGTCTTCGGCAGTGATATGCTCTCCCTGGGCATGAACTACCATGTTGTCTTTCCACTTTGCGGTTTTGAGCCGGTAAACGATATTGAGACTGCCGCCTTCGTCAGAAAAATGCCTGACCGCTGCAATAAGCCTGTCCACGTCGTCAGGATGAACATGGCGATACATATTGTGGCTCATTATGTCGTAGGCTTCTTCTTTTTCAAGGCCGAACAACTTGCAAAAGCCTGCGGAAAGAACAAGGGGAACACTCCGGTTGTCTATTCTCTGGTATACGGCAAACGGAATCACGGAACGTTCCAATACCTGCAACGCGCCTGTAGTGTACTGGTATCTTGTCATATGCAGTCAGTCCTCTTTTCGTTATTCTGATCCCCGCTTTGTGTTCCGGGGGAGATTAAATCAACAGGAAGCTTTCGGCACATATCTGCGCCTGTCCGTTCCCTTTGTCTGGTAATATTTGACCTTTGCCATGTACATCCGCTCGTCTGCCATTTTGGCAAGTTCGGTGATGTTGCTGCCGGGATGATCGGCGGCGCATACATAGCCGTAAGACATACTGAGCCTGGATCCGCTGCTGTCGGACCAGTTGTTCATGATGGTTTCAAAGCTGCGCAGCAGCTCTTTCAGTTCCTCCTGTGTTGCGGTAATCAGCGCTACATACTCGTCGCCGCCGATGCGGTAATGTGTGCCCCTGTCACCGAAGCATTGCGCGATGCACTGCGCCGCGCCGATGATCGTCCGGTCCCCGGCGTCGTGTCCGAAGTGGTCGTTGACGTCCTTCAGGCCGTTGATGTCGATGGCGATATAGCTGAAGTTTTCCGGCAGGGGCTCATCCAGGAAGCGTTTCATATCTTCCTCATAGACGCGCCGGTTCGCGAAACCGGTCATGATGTCGAAATCCGCGTTTTCATGCTCTATGACGATGCGTTCAGCCAGCTTTGTTTTCAATCGCAGGAAACTGATGCCGAGTACGAACTGGAAGATAAAGAAAATAGAGAGGTTGATCAGCGGACCGATAGCGCTGGATGCGTTCACAGTGATGTAGATCATCAGGGCATTCGCCAGGATGACAATGACCGCATAGACCTTCGGGAAGAGGTAAAAGCTCAGCGGGACCACCAGGGAAAAAGTCATGAACACCGTCGGATCCCAAATGTTCGCAAGCAGCAGATCGGAATAAGTGATTCCTACCGACCAGGCGAAAAAGAACACAGCGCAAAGAGGGTTTGCGTAATTCAGTATCTTGTATCTGTGTTCAATGTCCCTCTTGACGTAGTTATGCAGGGTTATATAAACGAGAGCCACGGTCAGCAGGGAGATATAGAAGGTACGGTAATTCCACAGGTACTGGCCGTACATAGGGGAATTGGCTACCGAATATACCAGCATAAGAATCTCCAAAACCGCTACGATCGTCAGCGCGGTCATGGAAATACCGTGGGACGAGCCGTAGATATTTATGAGGATCCTTTCTTTTCTGTCCGTCGGTGCTTTGTTGTTCATATCGTTGCCCCTCATTACCCTGAAATAAAGGAAGCTGTTGCTTTTTAAAACCAGGACAGAGACAATTGTAACATTGCCCTATCCTTTTTCAAATTATATTAAAATTATAGCAAAATCGCAGGAAGAATTCAATATATACATATAATTCGGAAATAAAATGCAAGCGGCGATAATGAATTGAAAAAAGACCTGCAGTATGTTACTATAAATGTGAAATAGAGTTAGTTGTTTTACAGGAGAACCGGCATGACGCATACGCCTTCTGTTTTCAGCAAAAATAGAATAATCGCCCTGTGGCTCTGCTTCATCCTGCTGCTGGCAGTCTTTCTGCCTGCGTCCGCTTTTGCCGCGGCAGCCGGGAAAAAGGTTGTGCGGGTAGGCTGGTTTGAGTCGCCTTTCAACAGGACGGATCGGTTCGGCAGGAGATCCGGCTATGCCTATGAATACCAGCAGAAGATTGCCGCCTATACCGGCTGGGAATATCAGTATGTGACTGCCAGCTGGCCCCAGCTGTTCGAGATGCTGAAGCGGGGCGAGCTTGATTTGTTAAGCGATGTTTCCTATTCGGAAGAACGGGCAAAGTCCATGCTGTATTCTGCCCTTCCCATGGGCGAAGAAGATTATTACGCCTATATTGCTGCCCGTAATACGGAAATCACCCTGGACGACTATTCCACCATAAATGGGAAAAAGGTGGGTGTCAACAGAGGCAGCGTCCAGAAGGGCTATTTTCTTGACTGGGCGGGGAAATACGGAATTGAGCCGGAAATCGTGGAAATGACCGGTACAGAGCAGGATTCCCTGCAGAAGTTGTTATACGGCCAGATCGATATGTACATTTCAGCCACGGCTCTCCCGGGCGAGTACAATATCCTGCCCATCTGCAAGATCGGTTCTTCCTCCATTTACTTTGCTGTCAGCCTGAACCGGCCCGATTTGCAAAAAGAACTGGACGTTGCCATGAACCGGATCCTGGACGAGGACCGGTACTATAACCAGCAGCTGTTTAAAAAGCATATGCAGGGTAATGCGAAGGGCATTTTCTTCACTCCCGGCGAAAAAAACTGGCTGCGGCAGCACGGTATGATCCGGGTGGGATACCGGGGAGACTATATCCCCTACTGCGGCAGGGATGAGCAATCCGGAAAGCTTACCGGGGCCCTGAAGGATTTTCTGGCACTCGCTTCAGCCAACAGGAAAAACGCGAATATCTTTTTTGACCCGGTGGCCTTTTCTTCGATAAATGACGCTCTGGCTGCCCTGAGAAAGGGAGAGGTTGACTGTGTTTTCCCTGTGAACCATTCGGACTATAACGCTGAAAGGACCGGCGTCCTGGTAACGACTCCGGCCATGCGTTCGGCCATGTGCGTGGTGGTGCGG
>JAFZIG010000071.1 GCA_017554485.1 Acidaminococcaceae bacterium
GCGGTGCGGATGACCCATATTCCTACGGGCATCGTGGCCCAGTGCCAGGATGAAAAGTCCCAGCTGAAGAACCGGGAAAA
The DNA here is from genome assembly GCA_017554485.1 of Acidaminococcaceae bacterium. Taxonomy (GTDB): domain Bacteria; phylum Bacillota; class Negativicutes; order Acidaminococcales; family Acidaminococcaceae; genus Succiniclasticum. The sequence goes on from JAFZIG010000071.1 coordinate 81, forward strand.
ATGTTTGCGGGTACTGCGTTCCCGCATTCTGGAGATGAAGCAGCAGGAGCAGCAGCAGTCGGAGGCGGCTGAACGGAAGAGCCAGGTGGGCACCGGGGACCGCAGCGAACGGATCCGTACCTATAATTATCCCCAGGGCCGGGTCACCGACCATCGCATCGGCCTGACCCTGCACAAGCTGGACGCTATCGTGAATGGGGATTTATCTGAACTGCTGGATGCGCTGGCAACGGCGAGCCAGGCAGAAAAACTGCAGCAGATGAAATAATCGGTACTTTTTATTATCAGTCCATGGCGAAGCGTTACGGACAGAATGGATGAATACGATGACGGAGCAGACCGTTTGGACTGTAAACAGAATATTGCAATGGACACAGCAGTACTTTTCCGGAAAAGGCCTGGAGAATCCGCGCCTGGATGCGGAGGTACTGCTTTGTGACGTGTTGGGCTGCCAACGGATCGATTTGTTCATGCGGCTGCAGCAGGAATTATCCCAGGAAGAATTGAAACAGTACCGGGATTATGTGCTGCGCCGGGCAGCCTGGGAGCCATTGGCTTATATTATTGGACGAAAAGCATTCCTGCAGTGGGAGTTCAAGGTGACGCCCGCCGTGCTGATCCCACGGCCGGAAACGGAACTGCTGGTAGAAAAACTGACACAGTGCTTTACCGGCAAGACGTTGGCCCAGCTGGAAAAAGAAGCTTTTTGGCGGAGAAAGGCCGAGGAAGCAAAAGCAGCGGCGGAAAAGGTGAAAGCGGTTTCCGCAGAAAAACTTAAAGAAGAAGCGGATCCGGAAAACGTTGCCATCTGGCAGCAGGAAGTGGCGGACCGGGAAGCCGTAGCGGAGCAGGCTGCGGAACGGGTCGGAACGTTTTCTGAATCCATATGCACGGACAAAGAAGATCTTGCGATCCTGGATATCGGAACCGGTACCGGGGCTATTCTTCTTTCTTTATTAAAACTGTTGCCTAACAGCAGAGGGCTGGCGGTAGATATTTCCGGGGAAGCACTGGCAGTGACGAAAGAAAATGCCGCAATGTTGGGCGTGTCAGACAGAACCTGGTATCTGCAGTCCGATGTATGGTCACGGATGCCTGTGAAAGCGCAGTTTGATATTGTAGTATCTAACCCGCCCTATATTCCCACAGAGGTGATCGGTACGCTGGCTGCGGATGTGCGGAAGGAACCCCGGCAGGCACTGGACGGGGGAACGGACGGGCTGGATCTGTACCGGAAGATCACGGAAGGTATGGCTCAACACATTAAGCCGGACGGACTGGCTGCTTTTGAAGTGGGAATCGGTCAGGGCGAAGCGGTGGCTGGCCTGTGTAAGGCACAGGGCTTTACTGTAACTGCGGTTGTGAAGGACTACGCCGGAATTGACCGGATGGTCTTTGCCACAAGGCCGGACAGCGCCAGGGCCGGATGGGTGAAGAACCTGCAGAAAAATAACTAAAAAAATAGCACAAAAGTCATGCTGTATTGATTTGTTTTAAAATATAAATGTATTGTGCAGGGGATATTAATTATATGGAAACAAAATTCTGGGAATTAAAGAAAAATCCGGAAGAGATGATAGCGGAAGCGGCCGGTCTGATTGCCGCAGGGGAGATAGTAGCTTTTCCCACGGAAACGGTGTATGGTTTAGGAGCGGACGGCCTGAACGCTGAGGCGGTGGTCAAGATTTTTGCGGCCAAAGGACGGCCTGCCGACAACCCGCTGATCCTCCACATTGCCGATACGGAACAGATTCTGCCGCTGACCACCGGGCTGAACGCAAACGCCATGGCTTTGATGGAGACCTTCTGGCCGGGACCCCTGACCATTGTGGTGCCCAGGTCTGACCTTGTGCCGGATATCGTAACGGCAGGGCTGGATACGGTGGCGGTACGCATGCCTTCCCATCCGGTGGCGGCGGCCCTGATCCGGGCTTCCGGCTGTCCCATCGCGGCGCCCAGCGCCAATGTGTCCGGCAAGCCCAGCCCAACCAATGCACAGGATGTGGCGGAGGACATGACGGGGAAGATTGCGGGTATCCTGGACGGCGGCAGCTGCGGCATCGGGGTGGAATCAACGGTAGTGGATACAACATCCCCTGTGCCCACCATACTGCGGCCAGGTGGAATTACCCGGGAAATGCTGGAAGAACGGCTGGGGGCTGTGGAGATCGACCCTGCCCTGAATGGAGATCCGGCCCTGAAACCGAAAGCCCCGGGGATGAAATACCGTCATTACGCGCCGCAAGCACCTATATTTTTATATGAAGGAGCGCAGGCGGCCCAACGCTTGTTTGAAGCGGTACTGCGGGCACAGAAGCTGGGACTGCATGCCGGCGTCCTGTGCGATGACGCAGTGAAAAAACAGCTGGAAGAAAGCCTGTGGCGCGGTCACACTGTAGAAATTTTGTCCTGGGGCAGCGGCAAGCCGGATCTGGCGGAGCATCTGTACGAATTGCTGCGGGACTTTGACAGGGTTTCCCCGGAATTTATTATAGGTATGGGCGTTGACGAAAAAGGTCTGGGCCTGGCGGTGATGAACCGGCTGCGGAAAGCGGCGGGGTATCAGATATTGCTGGCGGAAGAAGATAATATAATTGTAAAAAGCGGCAGCGGTTTTCCGGAGTTTTTGCTGATTGGAGATAACTGAGCCGCCTGGAATAAAGACATAAGGGACAAAGCACCTGCTGTCGGCTTTTCTTTTGAAATGATCCTGTTGCAGAAAAACAGAGGATCCTGTTTTCAAAAAACAGTATATGGTGTAGCGGTTAATTTTGTGATAAAATATATTGAATAAGCAAGTTATTGTATAAGGAAGCTGCAGGTTGGGTCAGCAGTAATAAGTCAGGTAATTTTATCGGAAGATACAGACTATGCAGCAGCGAAGAACAATCACAGTCCGGATCCATGGGAGGCGTTCTATGAAAATTGTAATCGGCAGCGATCACGGGGGCGTTCACTTGAAAGAGGTGCTGAAGCAGCATCTGGCGGAACGGGGTATTGAAATCAATGACGCAGGTACCTATACGGAAGAGTCCTGCGATTATCCGGATATTGCGGTGAAGGTCTGCCGGGAGATTACGGAAGGGAAGGTCGAACGGGGCGTTCTGGTCTGCGGTACCGGTATCGGCATGTCCATGGCAGCCAATAAGGTGGACGGCATCCGCGCCGCATTATGCGGGGATGTGTTTTCCGCCACCATGAGCCGTGAGCATAATAATGCCAACGTAATCTGTCTGGGCGAGCGTGTCCTGGGTCCCGGTCTGGCTGTCTGCATCCTGGATGCCTGGCTGGACACGGATTTCGCCGGCGGCCGTCACGAGCGCCGGGTGAATAAGATCATGGACATTGAGAAGTAATCATCGGATTGCTTTTTCACTCATTGTTTTGCAGCTGTAAAAGTTGCAAAAAAGCAGTATAAAAAACAGAAGGAACATCAAAATGGATTTATCTCAACTTTCCGCTTCTGTTACCGCAGCGGCGGAAGAACTGATAACGGTGGCAAAACCGAAACCGGGACGGATTTTTGTCCTGGGCTGCAGTACCAGCGAAGTGCTGGGTTCTAAAATCGGAACAGCCCGTTCCCCGGAAACAGCGGAAGCCATTATTAAGGCAGTGCTGAAAGTGACCCGTGCCCACGGACTGTACCTGGCGGTGCAGTGCTGCGAGCACCTGAACCGGGTCCTGGTGGTGGAAGAAGAAACCATGGATGCCTTCGGCCTGAACCAGGTTACGGTGCATCCGGTACCGGAGGCCGGAGGCAGCGCGGCCAGCCGGGCCTATGAACTGTTTGAACATCCGGTGGTGGTGGAATTCGTAACCGCTGACCTGGGCATGGATATCGGGCAGACGCTGATCGGGATGCATTTGAAACGGGTAGCCGTACCCGTCCGCCTGCAGGTGAAAACCATCGGGGAAGCTGTACTTACGGCAGCCCGTACCCGTCCGCCCCTGATCGGGGGAGAAAGGGCAAAGTATTTTTAATGAGATGTGTTTGAAATTGTCTGGCGCGGCGACGCTTTCAGACAGGAATTAACAAAATCATTAATTTAAAATTTAAAAATACCTGAAAGGAGCCTTACCCATGAACGTACATGTAGTAGATCATCCGCTGATTGCCCATAAGCTGACCATGATGCGGGACAAGAACTGCAACAGCAAAAACTTTCGTGAGTTATTGGGGGAAATCGCTTCTCTGCTGACTTATGAGGTTACCAAAAACTGGGAGACCGAACCGGTGGAGATTGAAACGCCGTTGGAAAAGATGACGGGCACCCGCCTGAAAGGGGAAGTGACCATTATTCCGATCCTGCGTGCCGGGTTAGGCCTGCTGAACGGTGTACTGGATATGATCCCCCATGCCCATGTGGGCCATATCGGGCTGTACCGGGATCCGGTGACCCATAAGCCGGTGGAGTATTACTGCGGCCTGCCCAAGCAGCTGGACGCGAAGTGTATTGTGGTGGATCCCATGCTGGCTACCGGCGGTTCTGCAGCAGCGGCTATTACCATGCTGAAAGAAAAAGGCCTGCATGATATCTGTCTCATGGTGCTGGTGGCAGCTCCGGAAGGCATTAAAGTTATCAATAAAGAGCATCCGGATGTGGAGATCTACACGGCGGCAGTGGACCGGGAGCTGAATGAAAGAGCGTACATCCTGCCCGGCCTGGGTGACGCGGGGGATCGTGTCTTCGGTACGCTTTGATTTTTGGAGTTTGAAATGAGTAATATAAAAGAAACACGACCGGACTGGGATCATTATTTTATGGAGATCGCCCAGGTGGTCAGCAAGCGTTCCACCTGCCTGCGCCGCAGCGTGGGAGCGGTCATTGTAAAAAACAAACAGATTTTGGCTACGGGCTACAACGGCACGCCCAAGGGCATGCCCCACTGCGGGGAAGTGGGCTGTCTGCGGGAGCAGCTGCACGTGCCTTCCGGCAAAAACCACGAGCTGTGCCGGGGCATCCATGCGGAGCAGAATGCGGTGGTGCAGGCTGCCGTCCATGGCGTGTCTGTGGAAGGCGGAACCGTATATTGTACGAACCAGCCCTGCGTGGTCTGCACCAAGATCCTGATCAACGCAGGCATTGAACGCATCGTATTTAAAGATCCCTATCCGGATAAGCTGGCGGAGGATATGCTGGCCGGTTCCGGAATCCAGGTGGAAGTCCTGGATGCAGAAAAGAAATAAGGAAAGGCTGATTCATTGAGTTTGTGCGCCGGCTGGCGTGCAGACAAATTAATCAGTGGTTCCATAAGGAAAGACAGAGGTCTGCCGGTTGTATATTTTAGCTTTTGTCATTGCCCTGCTGGCCAGTTTTCTGCTGACGCCGTACGTCAAGCAGCTGGCTTTTAAGATAGGGGCGGTAGACAAACCTGATAAACGAAAAGTGCATACCCATACCATGCCCCGGCTGGGAGGCCTGGCCATATTCCTGGGCTTTGTCATAGCGGTGGTCTGCAGCCTGCCCATTACCCGGGACCTGCTGGGCATATTGCTGGGCGGGGTCTGGATCGTGATCGTCGGGATTTTGGACGACAGGTATTCCCTGCCTGCCAAAGTGAAGCTGCTGGGGCAGATCCTGGCGGCCTGCATCCTGGTGGCCTTTGACATCCGGATCGAATGGCTGAACAGTCCGTTTGGCGGGTATTTCTACCTGGAGTATCTGTCGATTCCGTTTACTATCTTCTGGGTTATCAGCTTTATTAACGTGATGAACCTGATCGACGGGTTGGACGGGCTGGCTGCCGGCGTATCAGGGATCGCTTCTATTACTATTATCCTGGTGGCCGTGCATCAGGGATATTATCCGGTGGCGACCCTGACGGCAGCGCTGGCCGGCGGTATCTTCGGATTCATCCATTATAATTTTAATCCTGCCACGATCTTCATGGGGGATACGGGCAGCATGTTCATCGGTTACATGCTGGCATCCATTGCTATTTTCGGTGCGGTGAAGACCGCGGCTACCATTGCACTGATCGTGCCGGCGGTGGCTCTGGGCCTGCCCATCATGGATACGGCCTTTGCCATCTTGCGCCGGTACAGTAACGGAAAGCCCATCTTTCAGCCGGACAAGGGGCATCTGCACCACAGGCTGCTGGCCCTGGGCCTGAGCCAGCGGCAAGCCGTACTGCTGATGTACGCCATCAGTATCATTCTGAGCCTGGGGGCCTTTGTGCTGGCCTTGGCCAATGTCTATATTGCCTGTGCAGTGATTCTTGTGATTGTGATCGCTGTGGCGTTTGGTGCGAAAAAGATAGGAATCTTCCGTAATCCCTGAACAGGAATTACAGAACCGGGAGGAAACAAAATTTTGAAAAAACTGAGAGTGATGACGGTGTTCGGCACCCGGCCGGAAGCCATCAAGATGTGCCCGCTGGTACTGGAACTGCGGAAGCATCCGGACTGCATCGAGCCTGTCGTGGCGGTGACGGCCCAGCACCGGGAGATGCTGGACCAGGTGCTGCGCCTGTTTGCCATAGAGCCTGATTACGATCTGAATATCATGACAAGTAACCAGACATTATATGATATTACGGTTAAGGCGCTGCTGGGTCTGAAAGAGGTCATTGCCAATGCACAGCCGGATCTGGTGCTGGTCCATGGGGATACGACTACTACCTTTGTGGGTTCGTTAGCAGCCTATTATGCCCAGATCAAACTGGGTCATGTGGAGGCAGGCCTGCGCACCGGCAACAAGTTCTCTCCCTATCCGGAAGAGATGAACCGGAAGCTGACCGGCTCATTGGCGGATTTCCATTTTGCCCCCACGGCGGTGAGCCGGGAGAATTTATTGAAGGAAAATGTGCCGGAGGACAGCATCTTTGTAACCGGCAATACGGTTATCGATGCGCTGAATACCACGGTGCAGAAAGACTTTGTGTTTACGGATCCGGTTATAACAAAAGCTCTTAACAGCGGGAAGCGGCTGATCCTTATGACCACCCATCGGCGGGAGAATCTGGGGGAACCCATGCGGCAGGTGTACCGGGCGTTGAAAACGGTATTGGAACGGCACCCGGAAGCGGCGGCGATTTTCCCTGTACACAAGAATCCCAAAGTCCGGGAAGTGGTGCAGGCGGAACTGGCCGCTACAGACAGGGTGTACCTGACGGAGCCTATGGATTATGAACCCTTTGCCAACCTGATGAACCACGCGGACATCGTGCTGACGGACAGCGGCGGGATCCAGGAAGAGGCGCCGGCGTTGGGCAAGCCCGTGCTGGTGCTGCGGAATACCACGGAGCGTCCGGAAGCGGTGACGGCAGGAACGGTCCGTCTCACCGGCGCCGGCTATGATGCGGTGAAAGAGGAAACTTGCAGGTTGCTGGAGGATGCGGCTTACTATCGTTCCATGGCGGAAGCGGTGAATCCCTACGGGGACGGCCATGCCTGTGAAAGGATTGTCGGTTTTATCCTGAACCGGTTTGGCTTTACCGATGAGATGCCTAAACCGTTTTGCGGAACGGATTAGGGACGCATTTAATCAGCGTCTCCTTAACAGAAAGTGTTAAAGATTTGCATCTTTAATCGGATTTTTCCTATAAATGTAAACTGTACTTGCAATTCAAAAAAAACTATTGGCTTTTTGGCGATTTTATATTAAAATAAATATGAATATTTGTGACCAGTTGTGAAATGTTTATGAATTTTTCCGGGAAGCATTGATGAAATGAATTTGTGCGCGGCAGGCGTGCAGACGAATTATTAAATGGTTCATTAGTTTAAGGCTGAGGCTGGTGTAATCCGTTGGGATTAGGAATCAGGTAGCAGGGAACGGATGGAGAACAAGGACAAGGATAAGGAAGAAAAGGAGCTTATCGAGAAACGAAAACGCTTCCGGGTCATTACGGCTGTTTCTGCCTTTTCCGTGATGACGGTCTTTGACTTCCTGGCCGGCTACCTGGTTGGCGACTGGCTGGATGCCCGTCTGCAGACAGGCGGTCACATCTGCAGGCTGGTGGGACTTGGTGTGGCGTTCCTGGGCATGCTGTTTGCCCTGGTGGACCTGATCAGGATGGCTATGCTGGCAAACCAGAAGGAACAGCAGCCATGATGAAGTTTGACCTGACGCCGCTGATTAAGAGCAGTTACAGGCAGTTCCTGTTTGCCCCGCTGCTGGCGGGAACCGGGGTGGCGGCCCTGGTGGGAATGTTCTTTGGCGCAGAGGTGGCCCTGGGTCTTTTCCGGGGATTTTTGCTCGGAGGCCTTGATGGGGGCATCATGCTTCTCGGGGTGCGCAAGTCCCTGCCTTATGTCAAGGAACCGAAAAAGGGCATCCGTAAGATGCGCCGCTACGGTTTCGTCCGTTTCGTCGTGATATCGTCTTTCATAGTTCTCTTGTTCAAGCAGGGGTCCGACGTGTTGTTTGTCTTCATGGGGCTCCTTTTGATGCATATTTTTTTTATTATTAATTTCACATTTATCGCATCCCGGTTGTCAAAAGACGGAGATGCGAAGAAAGGAGTGTAGCAGAATGGGAAATGAAGCAGCAGCAGCAGTAGCGGCCGCAGAGGCAGAACGCGCAAAAGAGTTAATTCATTATCTTGCGTGGGATGTAGCGCCCGGGGTCACCATTCATATGCAGACCATGCTTATGACCTGGATCGTCATGATCCTCCTGATCCTGTTGTTCGTCTTTGCGTCCAGGAATGCAAAACTGATTCCCAGCGGACTGCAGAATGTCATGGAGTTTTTTGTGGAGTTCATCGAGGGTCTGGTTACCGGTTCCCTGGGTGTAAAAGGATGGAAGGCAATCGGCTCTTTCTTTGTATCCCTCTTCATGTTCATTCTCGTCAGCAATGAACTGGGAATGCTTCCTAATGTCGTCCACGGCTTCCATTGGACTTCTCCCACCAACGATATCAACACCTGCTTTGCCCTGTCCCTGACAGTGGCCATCGGTGTTTACTTCGTCGGTGTGGCGACGAACGGTATGGGCTTCTTCAAGCATTTTATCAGCCCGAGCCCGGCTTTCCTTCCCCTGCATCTGTTGGATGAACTGACGAAGCCCCTGACCATGGCCCTTCGTCTTTTCGGCAACATCCTGGCAGGCGAAATCCTGCTGATCATACTGTATCAGCTGGCGCCCTGGATCGTACCCGAGTTTTGGGTAATGTTCAGCTTGTTCATCGGTTTCCTGCAGGCATTCATCTTCACGATGCTGTCTATTTGCAGCTATGAGAAGATTTATGCGCATCACTGATGCGGTCCGTTGAATGCGTACTTTCTGATTGTAGAATTTTAAGCTAAAATAAAAATTGAAAGGATGAGAAAAAACATGACTGAAAGAGCTATCATCATCACAGCATGCATGTTCGCTGTTGCTATCATTTGCTTTGGTGCCGCTATCGGCGCTGCCTGGGGTAACGGTAACCTGACCGGTAAAGGACTTGAGTCCATGGCCCGTCAGCCGGAAGAGTCCGGCAAGCTGTTCACCAACATGCTGGTATCCGTAGGTCTGGTAGAATCCATGCCTATCCTCTGCTACGTTATCGCCGTTGTTCTCGTATTTGCTAACCCGTTCGCTAAGTAATTTCCGTGAGAACACCTTTAATCAATAAAGAACAAAAGGAGAGTGCAAAAATTGGTAAATATTAATGCTACCCTTATTGCGCAGGCTATCAACTTTTTGTTCCTTGTCTTTGTTCTTGCGAAATTTGCTTACAAGCCGTTAGCCAAAATGATGGAAGACCGCAAGAACAAGATTGCCAGCGATTTGGAAGCTGCCGAAAAGGCAAGGACCGATGCTGAGGCTATTCAGAAGGAATGTGCCGACAAGCTGGCAGCAGCAAGGCAAGAAGCTGCCGCTATTATTGAAGAAGCCACAAAAGCTGCCCAGGCCGCCAAGGACAAGGCTGTTGCCGACACCAAGGCCGAGCAGGAGAGAATTATTGCCGACGCCAAGGCTGCTATCGCCAGCGACAAGAAGGCTGCCATGGACGATGTCCGCGCCCAGGTCGTTGATCTGGCTATGGCCGCAGCAGGCAAGATTATTGGTCAGAAGTTAGGTACTGACGAAGACAAGAAATTGGCCGGCGAGATTGTTGACTCCGTAATGAGCAAATAATCTCCCGCTTACCCGCTGAGTGACCTGTCCGGGAGGTAGCGAGACCCGGCGCGGGACATTCGGTTTTTCGGAGGTGATTGGTACAATATGCAGAACGAAGAGAATATTGCTTTGATTAAGCAACAGTTATCTGACTTCAAGATCGATCTGGCAGCAGGCGCCACCCCTGAGGTGAGCATTACCAC
>JAFZIG010000072.1 GCA_017554485.1 Acidaminococcaceae bacterium
ATCATCGTCGTCATCGTCGTCATCGAAGATACTTGAGAAAAAGCCTTTGCCGTCATCGTCTTCCGAATCATCTTCATCAAAGCCTGATTCCTGGTTTTCCCTGTCGGACTCCCGCGTATCAAATTCTATTTTCTCATCATCGTCGTCATCATCAAAGATACTTGAGAAAAAGCCTTTATCGTCATCTTCATCGTCATCCTCTTCTTTATGATGTTTTTTTCTTTTTACGATGATCCTTTTTTACTTTTTCTTCCTCATCATCACTAAACAAATCGGAAAAGAAACCCATTTTTACACCTCCACAAATAATAATAACTGTAACAATATTTTTTTATTTCTTTATAATATTCCGTTTTGTTATTTATATTATAACACATATTACAGATCTCCAATCGACAGATAAATAAATTTTAAAAGGTACAATTTACAATTGATGCCGACGCCTCGTTGATTAATGACTCTTTTTCCCTTTATCTAATTATATTTAATTTATTTGCCCTGATTGAATGCTTCTGCTAAAATATAATTAATACAACAGATATGTTAAAGAGCCGAACCTGATGCTTAATATATTTTTACAAAAGGAGGTTATGTGTGATGAACAATGTGGAAAAAATGACGGACATCGTCGCCAAGTTTGTGGCCTACACAGCCAAAAAGCTTCCGGATGATGTCATCGCCAAACTGGAGGAACTGGGCGCCAAGGAAGACAGCCCCATGGCCAAGGTAATTTACGAGACCATGTTCCGGAACCAGGAACTGGCCGTAAAGTTAGACCGCCCTTCCTGCCAGGACACCGGCGTGCTGCAATTCTGGGTCAAATGCGGAACGAAGTTCCCCCTGATTGACGACCTGGAAGCATTGCTGAAAGAAGCAGTGGTAAAGGCTACCTTTGAAGCCCCGTTACGTCATAATTCGGTGGAAACCTTCGATGAGTACAACACCGGCAAAAACGTAGGCAAAGGCACCCCCACCGTCTTCTGGGATATCGTCCCCCATTCCGACAAATGTGAAATCTACACCTACATGGCCGGCGGCGGCTGCACCCTGCCGGGTCAGGCCATGGTACTGATGCCCGGCGAAGGGTACGAAGGCGTGACCAAGTTTGTGCTGGACCGCATGACCTCTTACGGACTGAATGCCTGCCCGCCCCTGCTGGTAGGCGTAGGCGTAGCCACTTCCGTGGAGACGGCGGCCCTGCTTTCCAAAAAAGCGCTGATGCGTCCCATCGGTTCCCACAACCCCAATGAGCGGGCAGCCAAAATGGAAAAACTGCTGGAAGACGGCATCAATGCCATCGGTATCGGGCCCCAGGGCATGGGAGGCAAATATTCCGTGCTGGGCGTAAACATTGAAAACACCGCAAGGCATCCGTCCGCCATCGGCGTGGCAGTGAACGTCGGCTGCTGGAGCCACCGCCGCGGCCATATCATCTTTGACAAAGACCTCAACTATGAAATTACATCGCATTCGGGGGTGATTTTATAATGTTGGAAATCAAAGACGGAAAAACAATTTTGACCACTCCGGTCAGCGCCGAAGACTTAAAAGATATTAAGATCGGCGACATCATTTATTTGAACGGCAGCCTCACCACCTGCCGGGACGTAGCGCACCGCCGTGTCGTGGAAGAAGGCCGCGAGATTCCGGTTGATGTCCGGAACAATGCCATATTCCACGCGGGGCCTATTATCCGTCCCCTGCCAGACGACAAGTTTGAGATGGTCTCTGTAGGCCCAACCACTTCCATGCGCATGGAGAAGTTTGAGTATGAATTCGTGAAGATCACCGGCGTCCGGGTAATCGTAGGCAAAGGCGGCATGAAAGAAAATACAGCCCGGGCCTGTAAGGAGTTCGGCGCCATCCACTGCGTGTTCCCCGCCGGCAACGCGGTAGTGGCCGCTGTGGAAGTGGAAGAGATCGTAAAAGCGGAGTGGCGCGACCTGGGCATGCCCGAAACCTTATGGAACTGCCGGGTGAAGGAGTTCGGCCCGCTGATCGTTTCCATTGACGCCCAGGGGCGCAATTACTTTGAAGAAATGAAAGTGGAGTATAACAAGAACAAAGACGTACAAATCGAAGCGATCAGCAAGCAGGTCGGTTTCATTAAATGATTGAATTGCTTACATAAGTAACTGAAATGAAGTTCTAACATTATCCGTACACCTTATAAATACTAAGACCGGGCAGCATTTTTACCCCGGTGTTTTCAAAATTGCGACGCACTGTTATACAGCACGCCATTTTCACTTTTTCACAACATCGCCGCACATGGCGGCGATGTTGCAACTCAGTTCCCCGATCACTTCCGTCAGCCCGGCCAGCTTGTTTTCCATACGCACCAGCAGAAACCAGCTCAGCACTACCGGGATAAAAGTTCACGATAAAGGAAAGGTGACGGACAGATACATGAAATTAACCTGACATTAGTTAAAAAGCCTGATGCGTGTTAAGCGCATCAGGTTAGGTGTTTACAAAGATAAATTGGAATTTAACTTATTCTTTCGTGAGTTCGTTTTTGTTAATCGCCATAGTAATCTCCATTCCGCCGCCGTTGGTCGGCGGCACAAATAGTAATTAAAGTTTCGACGTCCTCATTGTTTTGACTTTATAATGAAAGCGGGAAGCTACACTACAAAGCACGTGGAGGCGAGTCGTAAATTCCTTCTCGTTTTAAACAGTATAGTAATCAGTGTAAGTTCCACCTTCCAAGCACAAATAAGTGGTTTTCTCAAACCGTACACTAAGAATTGTTTTAACTCTTGTTAAATGTGTGGTGGAACAGTCAATGGCTTCTCTCTATCTTAATTAAGAAAGGAGCCATGCCAATGAAAGTCGTTTATCAAACCTGCTGTGGCGTCGATGTCCACAAATCTTTTCTCGTCGCCACAATCATCAAGACCACGTCTGCAATCCAGCCTTCTTACCACAAGAAGCGGTTCTCCACTTTCAACAAGTCCATTCTCGAATTCAAGCAATGGCTGTTGGACAATTCCTGCCTGGATGTCTGCATGGAATCCACCGGTAAATACTGGGTGCCCGTGTTCAACCTTCTGGAAGACGAAATGAATGTCACCATCGCCAACCCCAAGTGGGTTAAGGCTGTCAAAGGGAACAAGGACGATTCCAAGGATTCCAAGTGGATTGGTGATTTGTTCCGACTTGGGCTTGTACCGGGAAGCTATATCCCGTGCAAGCCTATCCGTATCCTCAGAGAGTTCACGAGATACCGGTACAAACTGACTTCCTGTAAAAGCAGTGAGAAAAACCGGTTTCAAAATGCGCTTACTGTCTGCAATGTCGCATTAGATTCCGTTGTTTCCGATATCTTTGGGAAATCAGCCACCTCCGTCATCGATTACCTTCTGCAACAGTCAGGCAATTCTATCAACCACGAAGAAATATCCTCCAGACTCTTTCGTTCGCTCAAGAAGAAGTCTGGGACTGTTATTGAGTCCATCGAAGGCTATCAGATGACTGACGCCCAAAAATATCGTATGAGACTTATCCATGCACACATGGATTACGTCACATCTACCATTTCGGATATAGACACAAAGATCCAATCACTGGTTGAATCCTACGAAGATGCTCTCCGGTTGCTTTGCACCATTCCCGGAATTGACCGCAACAGCGCGATCACTATTATTTCCGAAATTGGTACGGATATGTCGCAGTTCTCTACGTCTAAGCGCTTATGCTGCTGGGCTGGGCTGACTCCTGGTAATAATGAGTCGGCCGGTAAGAAGAAATCTGTCCGGATTACACGTGCCGGTATCTACCTCAAACCTGCATTGGTACAAGTTGCCCATGCAGCCGTGCAATCCGACAAGTCCCCTTACTACCAGACCAAATATGAACACATTGCGAAACGCCGTGGCAAAAAACGTGCCATTATTGCAATTGCCAGGATGATCCTCACTGCCATCTACCATATGCTGTCTACCGGCGAACTGTGGAATCCTTCTGACCTATACAAGATTGATATGCCTGCGCCTCTTAAAAATAAACAAAAAGAGAAGGCTGTTAAACAGGCTATGAATCTTTTAATTGCCGAAGGCTTAATTGTTGAACCCCAGCTCGCCTCTTAAAAGATCTCTCTAAAAACCGATCTTGTTTCAAAAGGCTATTTTTCAATAGCTTATTTAAGTGTGCCCTTTTAGGGGCTTACCCTGTTTTCTTTCACACTAGAATCCTCCTTGCCGTAAAATTGTTTTGCAAACAAGCAATATGCGGTTTTAAAATGACTCTAATTATTCCAAAAGAAAATCAATTAACCGTACAACTTTGATTCCTTCCACAGGCGCCGTTGAATGGACGCTCATCGCAATCACTGCTTTTTCATAATTGTCGCGTACAGCCCTCAATGGCGCAAGCTCCCGTTCTGCGGTGGGTTTTGCGGTCATGTCATCGGTAACCTGATAATAAATCTTCTCATCATCTCTGGTAGCGATAAAGTCAATCTCCTTATCCCCTACCTTACCGATGGCCACATCAAAGCCCCTTCGCAAGAGTTCAAAGTAAACAATGTTTTCGATGATGTGCCCGGTATCCACATCGCGGTATCCAAGCAGATAATTACGAAGGCCTGAATCCACGATATAATATTTCCCGAGGGTCTTCAGTTCTGCTTTCCCTTTCACATCGAACCGCTTGATTTCGTAAAACATATAGGCTTCCTGTAGAGCGGCTACATATGCCGCAAGTGTCTGTATCGCCGGTTTGCCCTGTTTTGCCCGGTCCTCCAGCATTTTTTCCGAAACAAGCGTGTTGCTGATGGAATTCAGCGAGGTGTTGTTCCCAATGTTATCTGCCAGGAAAAGGATGACCTTCCGCAACAAAACAGCATCTGTAATCTGTCTCTGTCCCCGCCGTTTTTCACGCTCCAAAATGTCCCGGACAACAATCGTAGAATAGACACCATCCAACAGGGCAAGTACCTTGTCCTGTTCCAGACCGATATCTGCGATTCCAGGCATGCCCCCATAATGAATATACGCTTCAAACAGGTCCTCCCACGGAACCATTTCCCCACCGGAATCGTAGGCGCGCTTCTTTATCCCGCCGCCGGGAGCCTTATAGTCGCGTACCTCGTATCCGTGAAATTCCAGGAATTCTTTAAAGGACAGGGGAAACATTTTGATTTCCACATAGCGTCCCCCAAGGTATGTGGAATACTCCGAAGAAAGCAGGTACGCATTGGAACCGGTAATATAAATATCGCAATCGAAATCCACACGGAATGAATTGACTGCATCTTCCCATTGGTCAAGCCGTTGCAGCTCATCGAAGAAAAGGTACATTTTCCTGTCAGGCAGGATTTTACCCTTAACATAATCATAAAAGGCATGTACATCCATCTTCCGGTATTCCATGGATTCGAAATTCATGGCGATAATCTGATCCTGCCGGATCCCTGTGTCAAGCAGATGTTTCTGCATCAGCTTCAACAGACTGGATTTTCCGCATCTCCGGATTCCGGTAACCACTTTAACAGGTTCCGTATCCTGAAAGGCAATCAGCTGGCTGAGATATAAGTCTCTTGGCTTCAGGTTTTCACTCTGCTTTAGCATAAACAGGCGCCTCCCTTCATTAGGAAGTATAACGTAAACTCTTCAAAAAATCAAGTTTAAGTTGTCTATAACTAAAACTTTAAATTTTCCGGAGTTTTTGTTGTGGTGCATCCAATATGGCACACTACAGAAAAACGGGGCTGTAACAAAAAGCCCCGTATCATCAATTATTATTTTTTCGCCTTTTTTGCTGGTTTCTATTTAGCCGATTTTACATTGACGGCATCTTTGAAAGCCTTACCTGCTTTGAACGCGGGAA
This sequence comes from Acidaminococcaceae bacterium, assembly GCA_017554485.1. Lineage (GTDB taxonomy): Bacteria > Bacillota > Negativicutes > Acidaminococcales > Acidaminococcaceae > Succiniclasticum. The sequence goes on from JAFZIG010000072.1 coordinate 5,833, forward strand.
CAGTAGCGGTTGCAACCTTGATGTCTTTGCCGGACTGCGGGTTCTTGCTGGTACGGGCAGTATGTTTGCGGGCTTCACGTTTTTCCGCTCCGGCATTGAAGAGTGCTCGAAACGGTTTCATAGCTGTTACATAGTCCATGTACTGATCTGCGTCCTGTTCTTTATCAAGGATTTTACGTATGGCAACTTCAGGATGTAACTAAAGGCCTACTACAAACTTCTTATCAGGTCTTTCAACTCCTTCAATCACCTGAATTCCGTTATTATCGATAGCTGCTGTTACAACAAGCCTCGTTGCATCTACGCTTCGGATGGCCTGGTGATGCCATGAAGGGCATCCTGCTATACGATCCCTGCCAAATATGCCAAAGAGCAGAGAATCATGATTCAGAATATCTATAGCATGAGAGGAGAATACCTTTTTTTTCCCTGTCCCTGTGCTGATAGCCATACTCCACCCCCTTTTCCGCAAACCATTGGGGAATATCCTGAACGATTTCAGCACCGGATACGATGGCTAGCATCTGCATGCCCCTGCGTGTCGGTATGTCTTGTTCCAAGCAGTAAGAGAGAAGAAGATAGTCTGATACATCCCGCTCCGCGCTGTAATCGCTGTCTTCTTCAATACCATGCCAGGCTTGCCTGTCATAATACAAAGTCGGGCTAATGTCCCATCCACCTGGAAAGATGATACAGTCAATCCCCTCCATTAGTGCAGCAGCGTTCGAATTCTGCCATCGATTGCATTTTACAAGCTTTGCAGCCTTCGATGCAAGAATACCGCGTTCATCCTTAGCATCTATGAGATTGCCTTCTTCGTCATAATTCAGATCATATGACTTCACCATATCCAGAATAACGGGTGTTCCACCGGCTTCTTTAACTGCTCTAATCGTACTTGTATATGAGTAACTGTCCGGCACATTGGACCAGGCAATGCCTACTGATAAGGGCTTCCCTGATGCTTCTGAAACGATTGCAGAACAACTCATCCAAAGTATAAGGAACAAAACAATACTTGCTATCCGTCCCGGCAAACTATAATATCTTATTTTTGACTTCATAATTGCATTTACTCCGATATCAGTGTAAAAATCCCGATTTGTGCGTTTAAGCCATATTTCGTTATAATCTCCACTACTTCACCAACAAACATGCGATGTGGTTCGCTATTTCAATTCCGCAGGCAAAACTTCAAAGGGTAACGCTGCTCTCTTCATCAAAAAACTTTAGCATCGCTTCGCTGTCGCGCTGGGCGATCAGTTCTTTGCAACGGGCAATTGCTTTTTTTATTTTACGTTCTGTTGTCACCAATGGTCTATTATAAAATGTACCAAGCTGGCAGAATTCTTGGCTGCCTGTTTTTCAAATTCATCAAAGCTGACAGGAGAACTTTCGTCTGCCTTGTCAGAAATAGCTCGAAGGATGATGAAGGGAATCTTGTTCACATAACATACCTGGGCTACGGCTGCGCCTTCCATCTCGACACAATCCCCGTCAAACGCTGAGATAATCCTGTTCTTTGCTTTCTGCGTGGAAATAAATTGGTCTCCGGAGCAAACCCGCCCTTCCACAGCCCTGACTTTGGGCAGGACTGTCCTTACCGCTTGTACAGCCTTCCGGCGAAGCTCTTTATCGGCTGCAAAGGCCACTTGCCCCGTGTAGGGAATCTCCCCTTTCTTGAAACCGATGGCCTCCACCGTGAAATCATGCTGTACAGCATCCACTGAGACCAAAATATCCCCGATGTCAAGTTTTTCATTTAGGGAACCTGCTACTCCTGTGTTGATGATGTGAGTAACAGCAAAGTCATCCACCAATATCTGGGCGCAGATAGCCGCATGAACTTTGCCCATGCCACTCTGCACCACCACCGCCTTCATCGTGCCGTAATTCCCCTCGCAGAATTCCATTCCAGCCTTGGTCTCCCGGCGGGTAACATGCATGGTCTCCTTTAGAGAATCCACTTCCGACTCCATGGCTCCAATGATTCCTATCTTTATTTCCATCTGATTCTTTTCTGCCGCCATTACTGGCACCGTAGAGAATAAACTAAGCATAAGGAAAATAGATAACATCAGAAATGAAAGCCTTCTTCTTGTTATAATCATCTTCTTTCCTCCTATCATTTGAGCACGAAGGGGCTGTGATAGCGCAGCCCCCTTTTTTTACGATATGCCCCCCTACAGCAACTTCTGAATGAGGAAGGTGAAATATGTATAATTATCAAGATAGCCTTAAGGAAACACTGATTAAATGAGTTTGTGCGATTGCCGAGAGCTTTTTGCGAATGACAAGGAAGTGACTCGAAGGCGCAGCGGGGCTGCGTCTAGAGACAATGACGCAGTCATTCACAAAAAGCTCCGGTAAGCGTACAGACGAATTAATCAGTGTTTCCTTAAATGTTTTGAGATGCGGTCTGAACCATTGATATTTAAGGACTTTCAAGCATTTTTCTAACTATCAACGCTATTGACTCTACATGCATCGATTGTCAGAACCTGTCTAACAGCCGGTAGCCCTTGCCCCGGAGGAAGGTCTCCGTCTCCGGTTCATTGGTGCTGAACACCGCAATAGGCGTACTGTCACTGCGGTCAAAAGAAATATACAGATAGCGGATCATCACATTGGCGTTGCGCAGGTCGCCCAGGATCCGGTTCAGGGTGCCCGGCTTGTCCGAGGCCATGTCTATTGCGATAACTTTATCCAGACGGCACTGGTAACCGGCTTCCTCCAGCGCGGATTTCGCCTCTTCTGATTTATCCACGATCAGCCGGATGATACCGAACTCTGCGCTGTCCGTAGCCAGCATGGTGTAAATATTGATATCTGATTCTGCCAATACACCTGTAATTTTACTTAACGCGCCCTTCGTATTGGCCGCGAACAACGAAATCTGATTCAGCATGGTAACTCCTTCTTTCCTTTTCGTTTTACAGAAATTAGATTATATAAAAATCTTCAAAATGTAAATAGATATTTCTAACTGTTTCTGAAAACCAAATTATTTTTTAGCCTTTTGTGCCAAACGTTTCATTTCTTCCTGAGAAAACTCATATTTGGCATTGCAGTAGGGACAGGTTATCTCCGTTTTTTCATCCTCTGCCAGCTGGTTCAGTTCCTTTTTCGGCAAAGTCTGCAGGACGCCTTCCACCCGCTCCCGGCTGCAGCGGCAGCCAAAGTGCAGCGGATAACTATCCAGTATTTCCACCTTCATGTCCTTGCCCAGCATCCCGATAATCCGCTCCGGAGTGAAGCCCATGTCGATGAGGCTGGAAACATAGGGAGTATTCCGCACATTTTTGTCCAGCTGCTCCAGGGTTTCCTCACTGCAGTTGGGCAGCGCCTGGATGAACCAGCCCCCGGCTGCCTGTACGTCGCCCTTTTCATCCACTAACACGCCCAGGCCCACGGAAGACGGTGTCTGTTCGGAAGTGTAAAGATACTTTGTCAGGTCGTCCGCAATTTCGCCGTCCACCAGTTCCGCGGTTCCTGTAAAGGGTTTGGCGCCGGCTGTATACCGGGTCACGGAAATCGTACCGTTTCCCACAGCTCCGCCTACATCCAGGTGTCCGTTCTTCGGCGGCAGATACACATCCGGGTTGCCCACATAGCCTCGTGCGGTGCCTCCCTGGGCTTCTCCTGTAATTCCCTGAATCGGTCCGTCGCCGGAAACCTTTATGCCCACGCCTTCTTCATTTTTCATAGTGGCAGCCAGCAGCAACGCTCCGGTCACCGTGCGCCCCAGCGCAGCAGTAGCCAGATGGGATAAATTATGACGCAGGGAGAGCTTACGCACAAGGCGCGTGGTCCGGGCCACGTAGATGCGTGCGTCACCCACGGTGGCGCGGGTCAGGATGTCCGCTTCACCGGTGAATTTTTTCCCGGAATTTGTTTTTTTTGTTTTATCAAGTACATTACTTTTAACTTCTTCCATGGTAGATCCTTATCCAAAACGTGTCAGGAGCATCCCTTTATGAAACCTTGCTTTAATACATATGCGCATCACTTTACATTGCGTTTCAGGGAAGCCCTGCATCATTTATATTTAATTATTTAATTGCTTAATTTTATAATTTCTTAAACAGATTCGCCATCTCGATGGCGCTCATGGCCGCATCATAGCCTTTGTTCCCGGCTTTGGTTCCGGCCCGTTCCACGGCCTGCTGGATGTTCTCAGTAGTCAGGATGCCGAAAGCAACCGGCACTCCGGTCTTCAAAGAAGCCTGGGCGATCCCCTTGGCCGCTTCCGCGCAGACATAATCAAAATGGGGAGTGGAGCCGCGAATGACAGCTCCCAGGGCAATCACCGCGTCAAACTTCCCGCTTTCCGCCAGCTTCTGGGCGACGAGAGGAATCTCATAAGCGCCGGGCACCCACACCAAAACCACCTCATCGGTGTTCCCGCCGGTACGGCGGATGGCATCTTCCGCGCCGCCCAGCAACTTGCTGGTGATAAACTCGTTAAAACGGGATACTACGATCGCCATCTTCAAACCTTTTGCCGATAACATGCCTTCAATTGTTTTCATGTTCAGTCCTCCTGCTCTTTTTTTAATTATATTAATTAAAAATCTTACTTCTTTATAATGTTTTAAGGAACCACTGTTTGATCCAGTTTTACTCCTGAAAACTATTTATTTAAATGATTTTAACACATTACTTTTTTTCGCAGCTGCACCCCAGATGCAGGTCCGATAACTCATGTCCCATCTTGTTTTCTTTTGTTTCCAGATAAAACTCATTATATTCATTGGGTGCGATTTCAATGGGCACTCTACCGGTGACCGTGATGCCGTAACCGGAAAGGCCGGCCCGCTTTGCCGGATTGTTGGTGATCAGCCGCACGGTGCTCAAACCCAGATCCGATAAAATCTGGGCGCCCATACCGTAATCCCGCAGGTCCGGTGCGAAGCCCAGCCGCACGTTGGCCTCCACCGTGTCCAGGCCCTGGTCCTGCAGCGCGTAGGCCCGGATCTTATTGGCCAGGCCGATGCCCCGGCCTTCCTGCCTCATATAGACCACCACGCCGCAGCCTTCTTTTTCAATCATACGCAGGGCGGAAGCCAGCTGGTCGCCGCAATCACAGCGCAGACTGCCGAAGGCGTCGCCGGTAAGACATTCGGAATGGACACGAACCAGCACATCCTGTTTGCCCACTATCTCGCCTTTGACCAACGCAATGTGGCACAGGTCATCCATGTCATTTTCATAAGCAATGATTTTAAAAGTTCCGAATTTGGAAGGAAGCTTTGCCTCCGCCACCCGGTGCACCATCTTTTCATGCTGCTTGCGGTAGGCAACCAGGGAAGCCACCGTAATAAAAACCAGATCATGCTTCTTCGCGAACTCGATCAACTGAGGTGTGCGCATCATATGGCCGTCTTCATCCATGATCTCGCAGCAGATACCCACCGGCGTGAGTCCGGCCAAACGGCAAAGGTCCGTGGTGGTTTCCGTATGCCCGGTCCGTACCAGCACGCCGCCTTTGCGGCTGCGCAGGGGGAACACATGGCCCGGCCGCCGGAAATCCATGGCCTGGGCGCCGGGCTCCGTAACCTTTTTCATGGTATAGGCCCGCTCATAGGCAGAGATGCCCGTTGTAGTGTCCACATGGTCGATGGACACGGAAAAGGCCGTTTCATGATTGTCCGTATTGTGGGAAACCATGGCGCTGAACTGCAGCTTGTCCATGATTTCCGGATCCGCCGGCATGCAGATCAGTCCCCGGGCTTCCTTGGCCATAAAATTGATGGCTTCCCCTGTACAGAACTGGGCTGCCATGATCAGGTCCCCTTCGTTTTCCCGATCCTCGTCATCTGTCACCAGCACCATCTTTCCTGCCTTGATGGCAGCGATGGCTTCTTCAATTGTGTTAAATGTAAAATCCTTCATTTTCTTCTCCCATTCCGCCTTTAATGGAAAAATATTAAAAACCATGACGGAGCAAAAACTCTTCCGTCAGGTCTGAGTCTGTATCCGCTTTTTTCCCGGACACCGATCCATATCTGTTATTTAACGCATCCACTTGCACTTCCGCCTGCCGCGGACTTAATAAAGCACCGCCACCTTTATCCAGCCCCAGCATCTTTTCCACGTACCGGGCCAGGATGTCCGTTTCCAGATTGACCGCATCGCCTGCGCTTTTATACCCCAGCGTGGTCATCTTTGCCGTATGGGGGATCAGGGAAACGCCAAATCCGGAACCATCGGTTTCCGTCACCGTCAGGCTGATGCCGTCCACGGTGATGGAACCTTTCTCCACAATATACCGCAGCAGTTCACGGGGCGCTTTAATCCGGTAAACCAGCGCGTTACCTTCCGGCGTGACCTGCTGAATTTTGCCTACACCTTCCACATGACCCTGTACGATGTGTCCGTCCAGCCCGTCCGTGGGGCGCAGCGCTTTTTCCAGATTCACCTTGTCACCGGGCTGCAGGTGCTGCAGTGTGGTCCGGCGTACTGTTTCCGGCATCACGTCTGCGGTAAAGCCGTTCCCCTGCAGATGCACCACCGTAAGGCAGACGCCGTTGACGGCAATGCTGTCCCCGGTTTTTACCCCGGGTAAAATCTTTGCAGCCCGGACGGTCAGCTGACAGGACGTACTGTCTTCCGCCAATCGTTCCACCGTGCCGAGTTCCGCAATCAAACCTGTAAACATAATTCATCCCTCTATATCTGTATAATGTTCACCGATACAGCTTATGTCAAGTCCGCACATCTGCCAGCTATCCGAAACCGTATCATTCCGCATATCTTTTAATTACGGGCAAACCGTATCCTGCCCGTAATCAGCCAATCCTCTCCCAACGTCAGCAGTTCCGGTTCTGTTACGGTCGCACATTGTGACATTGCAGAAATCCCGGTTCCTCCGATTGCGGGAAGGGCTGCTTTGCCTCCCACCAGTTTCGGCGCAATAAAGGCATACACCCTGTCCGCTGCACCGGCATCCAGGAAAGACCCCAGCACCTGGCTGCCGCCTTCCACCAGTACGGAAGTAAGTCCCTGCTCATACAAAGCCGGCAATAAAGCGTTGATCTTAATTATCCCTTCTTCACAGGGGAGGGATATAACGGTAACGTTTTTCCGTTTTGCCAGCTCCCTGCATTTATCTGCATCCGCCGACCGGCCTGTTACCAGCAGCGTCTTTGTTTCGCCCTGCAGTACCTTAGCCGTCAGCGGAATCCGCGCCTTGCTGTCCAGGATGATCCGCACCGGGTTCTTCCCTTCAACCAGGCGCGTGGTCAGTTCCGGGTCGTCATCCAGCACCGTACCAATTCCCACCAATATACCGTCATGGATCTTGCGCAGGTAATGGCTGTACACATGGGCCTCCCGGCCGGTGACATAATGGGAATCCCTGACACTTGTGGCCAGCTTCCCATCCAGTGTCTCCGCGAACTTCAGGCTGATAAACGGACGTTTTTGGGTAACCCATAGCAGAAAGTGTTCATTCAGGCGCCTGGCTTCTTTTTCGCAGACACCTGTGATGACTTCTATGCCGGCTTCCCGCAGACGCCGGAACCCGTTGCCCGCCACTTTGGGATTCGGGTCTTCCATGGCGGCCACTACCCGTTTGATTCCTGCTTTGATCAGCGCTTCACAGCAGGGGCCGGTCCGTCCCCAGTGGGAACAGGGCTCCAGACTCACATAGGCCGTATACCCCTCCCCATGCTTTGCCTGCATATCGGCAATGGCATTCACCTCCGCATGGGGCGTTCCCGCCTTACGGTGCCAGCCTTCCCCCACAATGTGGTTGTCCCGGTCCAGAATCACACAGCCCACCATGGGATTGGGACTGGTATCGCCCTCGGCCCGCCTGGCCAGCTCCAACGCCCTGCGCATGTAATATTCATGATCCGGCATTTTCTGCCTCCAAATAAAAACGCCATAGGAAACGTCAAAGAGGCATTTCCTATGGCAAGACAATTCTTCCATACAAGTCTTTTCTCATCCAGACTATACTGTCGGTTCCGGAATCACACCGGATCGTGCTTCGGCGCTATGCGCTGTCGGCTCGCGGACTGTACCGCCGGTTGGGAATTATGCATCCGTGTTTTCCGGATTCATTCACCCTGCCCCAAAGACTGTTTACGTTAGGAACTGTAAAAAATTAATTGAGCATTTTCGCGCAGGATAAATTTTCCTGTACAAGGCGGAGGAAGAAGGCGTAGCCATAGCTACGTCGACCGACGACAACGCAGTACAGGGAAATTTAGGCAAGCGAAAAGTTCAATTTATTTTCGAACAGTTCCTTATATAGTTTAATATGATTTTTAAAGACTGTCAACCTTAAGCCCGCAGGCTCTTTATGGCAGACGCCACATCCTTCGCCCCGTACACATAAGAACCGGCAACCAATACAGTAGCCCCGGCGCCAATCACCTGCCGGGCTGTTTCCGCATTGATGCCGCCGTCCACCTGGATATCGGTACGCAAACCTGCAAGATCCAGCATCCGGCGCAGCCTGCTGATCTTAGGCAATACCTCCGGAATAAAGCTCTGCCCGCCAAAACCCGGATTCACCGTCATCAGCAGCACCATGTCCACATTGGGCAAAATATCTTCAATCAAAGCTAACGGGCTGGCAGGATTTAACGCCACACCGGCTTTGATCCCCCTGGCATGGATGGACTGGATACAGCGGTGCAGGTGTTTCGTCGCTTCCGCGTGCACCACGATTTGATCCGCCCCGGCCGCAGTAAAATCATCAATATACGTTTCCGGATGCTCAACCATCAGATGGCAGTCAAAAAACATTTTTGTAACATTCCTGATTTTTTTGACCACCGGGGCGCCAAAGGTCAGGTTCGGCACAAAATTGCCGTCCATTACATCAATATGCACCCAGTCGGCGCCTGCTTTTTCGATTTTCCGTATCTCATCGCCCAAACAGGAAAAATCCGCTGATAAAATTGACGGAGCTACCTTGATCATCTTCGGTTCCTCGCTTTGCTCTCTTTCAGTTCTTCCAAAATTGACAAATACGATGTATAACGGGAAAGCGCAATCTTATTCTCTTCCACCGCAGCCTTCACGCCGCACACCGGTTCATGGGTATGGCTGCAGGGTGAAAATTTACATTCCGCTTCATATCGCCTGAATTCCGGGAAACAGGCAGGCAAAACTTCAGGGGAAAGGTTTTCCATCAGGACATTACCGAAACCGGGAGTGTCGGCCAGATACCCTCCGTTAAAGGGAACCAGTTCCGTATACCGGGTCGTATGCTTCCCCCTGCTGATCTTGCTGCTGATTTCCCCCGTGGTCCTCAGTACACCGGGCTGGATCGCATTCAACGCAGAGGATTTCCCGACCCCGCTGGGCCCTCCGAAAGCTGTTACCTTTCCTGCCAGGCGCTGACGCAGGGCGTCGATGCCCTTACCGGTCTTTGAAGATATGACATAGACCTCATACCCGATATTCTTGTAAACGGATGCAATCATTTCTATCTGTTCTTCTGTTACCAGATCCGCCTTGGTCAGAACCAGCAGTACCGGGACCTTTGCCGCTTCAGCCAGCACCAGCAGTTTGTCCATGATCAGGAAACTGAAATCCGGCTGCGCCAGCGCCAACGTGATTACCAGCAGGTCAAGGTTTGCCACCGTAGGTCTTTCCAGATAATTTTTACGGGGCAGGACGGAAGTAATCATCCCTTCCTCCGCAGCTTTATCCGGAACCTTTTCCAGCTGCACCCTGTCACCGGTGCATAAGGAAAACCTTTTTTGCTTCATGTGGCCTTTAACCTTACAGGTTATCATCGTTCCGTCACAGTCAACATAATAATAACCGCTGTACGACCGCACTACCAATCCCGATTTTACCAACTCTTCTCCTCTACCAGCCTGTGGTCCACATAGAAACCGACACGCTGCACGTCACTGTCAACCTTGGTGCGCAGACGTACGCCGCCGTTATAAGATCCGGACACTTCCACTTTTTGCGTCCTGCCGTTGTTGGAAACGATCTGTACTGTATGCGTCCCGGTTCCGGGCACCACAAATTCAGCATAACGGCTTCCGCTGGCCTTGCTCACAGTCACGCTGCCATTGCTGCGGCCGCTGCTGTCACTGATTTTGTCAGGCGTAGCCGGGAAGCCCACCTGCTTTTTCGCGTTGGAAACCATAAGTACGACAGTAGTACCTTCTGTAATCGTATCATTAACACTCGGCGACATCCCAATCACTGTATTTTTGTTTTTATCGCTGTCTTCCTCTTTTACTTCTACTTTCAGTTTTAAATCTTCCAGCTTCTTTTTCGCCTCTGCCAAAGTCATCCCTTTCAGGTCAGGCAGGGTAACTTGTTTTTCTTCTTTTTTATTGATAACAACGTTCACGGCGCCGTTATCACCAAGCTGGCTGTTTTCTTCCGGTGACTGGCTCAGGATGATACCTTCCGGTTTTTCCTTATCCCATTTATATTCTATCTTTTCAATGCGCAGACTCTTATCTGACAGCAATTTTTCCGCCTGGTCCTGCTTCAGTCCCACAATCTTGGGAACGGCCACTGTCTTTTCCGTACCGGAAACAATTAGTGTGATCGTTGCCCCTGCTTTACGTTTAATGCCCGCTACGGGATCCATCCGCAATACCATGCCCGGCTTCACGGACGGATCGACTTTATTCTCCAGCTCAACCTTAAAGCCCTGTGCCTCTAAAGCTTTCTGTGCTTCCGCAACCGGTTTCCCGTTCACATCCGCTACCACAATATCCGGTTTGGAAGAACTGAAGAAATAGTAGATACCTCCGGCAGCCACCAGGAAAAGTAACAGGATAACCGCCAGCAGTTTAACCAAAAAGCCGAATCTCTTCTTTGGTTTTTTATTATTCCTGTCCTCTGCCGGTTCCGCAGACTTCAAGTCTTCCTTTTGACCCGCAACAGTAATTACAGGCTTTTCTGCAACAGCACCGGCTGCAGCCATTGTCGGCTTTTCAACAGCCGCCTCAGAGCCGGCTGCAACAGCTGCAACCGGTTTGGGAATATCCGGTTTCTCCGCAACCGGAATGACTACCGGTTTTATCTCATGTTCCCTGGTCATCACCGGGGCAGACGCATCCGTTCCGGCATGCGGTTCCGTATCTGTAACCAGGGAGTTCGTATGAATCGTTGCCTCCGGATCCGGGATTTCTTCCTTTTTCTTTATGTCACTGACAAGATCCGTTTCCTCTGTAAACAAGGATTGCTGCTCTGCTCCGGACACCCTTCCTGCCATAGCAACTGCAGCACCCACGCCTGCAACTGCGGTCCCGCTTACCGCTTCTTTTTGTTCCGCAGAAACAGGTGTAACCTTTCTGGTGCTCTCCGGTTCTTCATACTGCTCAAATTCAGCTGTATCTTCCTCCACTTCTTTTGTCAAAAAGTCAGGCAGACTCATGATCAGTGTCTGGAACCGGTCGCTTTCCGGCTTCGGTTTTGCTTTTGGAGCTTTGGGAGCCTGGGTCTGTGCCACTGCCGCCCTGACCGGAGAAGTAGCCGCAATCGCCTGTAACTCTATGGTGTGATCTATGAGGATTTCATTGTTTTTACTGGGATACAGCAGGTTCTTGACTTCCATCAGATCGTTTTTCATATCTTCGGCAGTGGCATAACGGTCTTTGCAGTTCTTAGCCAGCGCCTTATCAATAATTCTCTGCAACGCGTCCGGAGCTTCCGGCCAATACTCTTTCAAAGGAGGCGCCTGCTCTTCCACCTGCTTGCGGGCAACGGAAACCGCATTATTTCCGTCAAAGGGAACCTTCCCCGTCAGCATTTCATAGAATACAATACCCAGGGAATAAATATCAGACTGGGCCGTTACCGCCAGCCCCTGGGCCTGTTCCGGCGAAAAATAATGCACCGAACCTACTACGGAAGCCGTAAAAGCCATGGTTTCATTGGAAACGATCCGGGAAATACCGAAATCGACAATCTTTGGCACCATCGCTTCCGTCAGCACAATATTCTGGGGTTTGATATCGCAATGGATAATATTATGCTTATGGGCATGATCCAGCGCGGAAGCCAGCTGTGCCGTCAGGGCAACCGCCAGCGTCGGATCCATGCGTCCGTTCTGTTCTTCAAAGGCCTTCAGGCTGACGCCTTCCACGTACTCCATCAAAATATAGCTGATATCCCCTTCATCGCAGACATCATAGATCGTGACAATGGAAGGATGGATCAGACGGGCCGCTGATCGGGCTTCCCGCTTAAACTGCTCCAGCTGGGTCTTGCTGTCCAAAAATTTCTTGCGCAGCACTTTGACTGCGATCTTCCGATCCAGCAGAACATCTTTGGCCAGATACACTTCTGCCATGCCGCCAAAGCCAACGGATTTTAATATTTCATAGCGTCCGTTTAAGATTTCACCGACCATCGTGTTCCACTTCCTTCCTGTCCAGTTTCAGTATAATAAATGAGATGTTGTCCCTGCCGCCTTTTTCCAGTGAGGCGCTGAGCAGCGCATCAGCAGACGCTTCCGCATCCTCTTTCTGCAGATACTCCGCAATCTCGCTGTCATGCAACATGTCTGTCAGCCCGTCGCTGCAGAGCAGTATGATATCATCTGTGTAGATATCTATAACGAACACGTCGCCGTTCACATTCTTATTGACTCCGATCCCCCGGGTCAGCATATTCTTCTGGGGATGGTTGAAGGCTTCTTCCTGTGTCAGTTCACCGTTCTCTACCATCTCCGCCACCAGGGAATGGTCCCTGGTTATCTGCTTCAGGTGGTTCTGCCGCAGCAGATAGACCCTGCTGTCTCCTACATTAAAAACATATCCCTTTCCCTGTCCGTTGAAATAGATGCCGGAAAGGGTCGTCCCCATTCCGTCCAGCGCGAATTCAGATCTGGCTTTTTCATAAACCTCTTCATTAATATCCCGCATGATCTGATACAGTTTGGAAACCAGGGCAAATCCGTTTTTCCCGTAAAGATCCTCTTTTTCCGCTTTTAACTTTTCCAACGCCAGCTTACTGGCCACCTCACCTGCATTATAACCGCCCATGCCGTCCGCAATCGCGAACAGATACGGACGTTCCAGAAGCAGGCTGTCTTCATTATTTTCCCTGACCCTGCCCTTATGAGTCCGAGTCGCTACTGACACTGCAATCCCTCCTGTCAGCAAGTTTGTCGGGAAACACCGCACGTACAACCGTAAACGCAATACAGAAAAGCATTTCCCATCATTTTTCTTTGGCAAAAGCAGCCCGCAGCTGCCCGCAGGCCGCATTGATATCCGCGCCCATTTCCCTGCGTACCGTCGCATGGATGCGGCGCTGCTGCAAAATCGATAAAAAGCGTTCAATACGCTTCGTGCCGGGCCGGAAAAAACCTTTTTCCGGCACCGGGTTCACAGGGATCAGGTTTACACTGGCCTGCTTATAACGCAGGTATTCCACCAGCAATTCCGCGTCCCTGTCGCTGTCATTTTTATCTGCCAAAAGGATATATTCATAGGTAACCTGTCGTCCGCTGCTCCTGGCATAGTCTTCCGCAGCCGCAATCACATCCGGAAACGGAAATCCTTTATTCACCGGCATCAGTTCCGTACGCAGCTCGTCCCGCACCGCATGCAAAGACACCGCCAGATTGATGGGCAGTCCCAGGGCTTTCATCTTTTCAATGCCGGGCAGGATGCCGCAGGTGGAAACCGTCATATTGCGGTAACCGATGTTGGCAACATCCGGCTGATGCAAAAACTGCAGGGCGCCGAATACCGCATCAAAATTCAGCATGGGCTCACCGCTGCCCATGACCACAACACGGCTGACCCTTTCATCAAGGGGATACAGCTGCGCATTAAATAGATACACCTGTGCAGCGATTTCAGCCACCGTCAGGTTCCGCACTGCCCCATGCAGCCCGCTGGCACAGAAGGCACAGTGCATATCGCAGCCAGCCTGGCTGGAAACGCAGACGCTGTAACCGTAATCATGATGCATCAGCACCGTTTCAATCGCATTCCCGTCAGGCAGCTCCAGCAATACCTTGGAGGTCAGACCGTCCGCGGAATCCAGTTTACGTACTATATGTATTTCCGCAGGTAATACAGAAAAGGTTTCCTGTAACAGGGAGCGTTCCGCTTTGCCCAGATTGCTCATCTGCGCAAAATCAAAGACGCACTTCTGATACAGCCAGTCAAAAATCTGCCTGGCGCGGAATTTTTTCAAACCCAGTTCTGCCAGCACCGTCTGCAATTGGGGCAATGGCATTCCGAAAATTTCAGTCTTCATAAAATTACTATCATTCAATACTGCGTTTATAGTTTTCATGCCGCAAACAACGCATAACAAACTATGTATTTTCAAATCATTTTTCTTTTTGCAGCAACGTGAGATAAAACCCGTCCACGCCATCCCTTTGAGGATACAGCTGCAGTTCTTTCACCAGTTCCCCGGTGCGGGGATGGGGGAAACCGGGTTGCTTCCATTCGCCATGGCGCTGTAAAAACGCTTCTGCCTGTTTTCCGTTTTCGTTCTCTTCCATCGTACAGGTGCTGTAGACCAGAACGCCGCCGGGTTTTACATAACGGCTTGCTGTTTCCAAAATCGCCTGCTGCAGCGCGGGAAACGCTTGCAGGTCTTCCTCTGTTTTGATCCAGCGGGCTTCCGCCCGGCGCTTCAGCACACCCAGGCCGGAACAGGGCGCGTCCACCAGCACCCGGTCAAAAGTCTCAATCCACTCTTCCCGCAAAACAGTGCCGTCCTGTAATTCCGTTTTTATATTGTCCAGTTTCAGCCGTTTCGCGTTTTCTTCAATCAATTTCAGTTTATGCGGATATATGTCACAGGCCGTGACCTGTCCTTTGTTTTCCATCAGCGCGGCAATATGCGTCGCCTTGCCTCCCGGCGCGGCGCACATGTCTAGAACTTTCTCCCCCGGTTTTGGCTGCAGCACCGCGGCCGGCAGCATGGAGCTTTCATCCTGCACATAAAAGCTGTGAGGGAATTTTTTCAGCAAAAGAGGCATACCCGGTGATTTTGTCATCACAAGGCCATCGGGACACCAGAGGGAAACCTCCGCGTCGCATCCCATTTCCCGCAGATCCTGTAAAAAAGCGTCCCGGGTCGTCATCAGGGGATTGACCCGCAGGCACAGGTTTGCCGGTTCGTTGTCCCAGCGGCACAAAGCTTCCGCTTCCGCGTCGCCGAACTGTTCCAGCCAGCGAGTTATAAGCCATTGGGGATGACAAAGGCGCAGGGAGATATCTTGTTGGATTTTCTCCCACAAAACCTCTTTCTGCCGCAGCGTATTGCGCAGCACGCCGTTGACAAATTTATCCGTACCTTTGTGGCTGAATTTTTTAGCCAGGTTCACACTCTCATTACAGGCAGCTGAGACAGGAATCCGGTCCAGATAAAAAATCTGGTACAGCCCCAAATGTAAAATATACCGTACTGCCGGTTCCAGCTTCTGAAGAGGCCGGTTCACCATTTGTTTCAGGAGAAAATCCAGCGTTCCCTTGGCCTTGACGGCCCCGTTCACCAGTTCCGTGGCAAAACGGCGGTCCTGCTCATCCAGCTTTGCCTGCCGTAAAACACGGTTCAGCGCAATCGCCGCGTACGCTCCTTCCTCCCAGACCTGCAGCAAAGCCTGTAAGGCGGCTTCCCTGCCGTTCACCGGCACGGGACCTTTTACCGGCAATCTGCTTTTCACCGGATCGCTTCCCTTTGCGGTACTTTTTACGGACCCTGCAAATCCTTCCTTATGCACTGGCATCTTCCGGTATATCCTCGCTTAACATAAGAATGGCTTCTTCCACTTTATCGATATTGACCCTGGTATTAAAACAGGGGCCAAAGGGCCTTTCGTTAAAGATCGCGATGACCGGGATGGGGAACACATCCTGGATGCCGCTGGTGAGATCCCGCTCACAGGCTACGGCAATGATCGCCTTAGGCCTGGCTTTGGCAACCATCTGGCGGGCCAGGGTACCGCCGGTAGCCACTACAAAATGCATATGGTATTTATGACAAAGCCCCAGCAGACCGCCCACACAACAGCCACCGCACTGCTGGCAGTTTTCGATGTTGCGGGTGATCTTCCGGGGACAGGTATCCAACTGCAGGCAATGAGGGGTCAGGATCAGCAGGCGGTCCGAAGGAACCTTCACATGGTGCTGCTTTACCAGGGCATTGTTCACCGCCACAAAACTCTGCTCCACTTTTTCCCTGGGAATGTTAAAGATACGTCCCAACCCCACGGCAAAGGGGAACAAAAAGTTGATGGCCTTCCAGGACCAGAAATATAAAATTTTCGGAAGCGGCATCCCTAAAATCGCCAGCACGATGGCCAATTCTCCCGCAAACAGAAAGAAGATGGCGCCAAACACCAGAAAGCCAAAGGCGGCCGGCAGGAACTGGCTGATGGCCTCAAAGCCCAGATAGGTCACTTTCCAGGCAAAATATAAAAGAACAGCTGTTACAATGGCGCTGAACAGCACCAGCGCCAAAAACACCCTCTTTTTCGGATTAACCGCCATTTCTACTGCAGAAACCATAAAACACGTTTCCCCTTACTCTACATAAATTCTATAAAAGCCATAGTAACGCTTTACTACACATCACCAGACAATCCTCATCTGATTGCCTGGATTAGTTTCCCAAAACATCTCCGGCCTGCACGCCCCGGCCATTTAAAAAGACGGCTGCAGGCATGCGTTTTTTGGATTCCGGCTGCACCGTAAGGATGCGAAGCTCCTCATCGCCGCAGGCCACCGTAAAATCTTTTTTACTTACCGACAAAACGGTACCGGGTTCCGCGTCCGCCGGCTTCCCTGTAACACGCGTCTCCCATATCTTCAGCAGCTTCCCGTCAGGCAGACAGGTAAAGGCGCCCGGCACGGGATCAAAGCCCCGCACCATGTCGTGCACTTCCTTTGCAGGACGGGTCCAGTCGATTTTCGCCATCTCTTTGGTAAGCAGCGTCGCGTAGGTAGCTTCGCTTTCATCCTGAATTTCCGGCTGCAAGCCGTCCGCTATCCGGGGAAGCGTGTCCGTCAACAGTCTTGCCCCCTTATTCATCAGTTCGTCATGAAGCCGGGCAAAATTCATTTCCTCATCAATAGGTACGGCCACCCTGCTGTACATAGCCCCGGTGTCCATCCCTCTTTCCATACGCATGATGGTCACACCGGATTCCTTCTCGCCTTTGATGATAGCGTACTGGATCGGCGCCGCGCCCCGATATTTGGGCAGCAAAGAGGCATGCACATTGATGCAGCCATAGGTGGGAATATCCAGGATCTCCTGTGTCAGGAACTGGCCGAAAGCAGCCACCACGATAAAATCAGGCTTCCATTCTTTCAGCTGCTGCACAAAATCCGGTTCTTTCACCTTCAGTGGCTGGAATACCGGCAGGCCCTGCTGCAGCGCAAAGGTCTTCACCGGCGTCTCCACCATCTTCTGGCCACGGCCTTTCGGACGGTCCGGCTGGGTCACTACGGCCTGAATATGATACTGCCCAGCTTCTATTAAAGCGTTAAGGGAACCCACTGCAAAATCCGGTGTTCCCATAAATACCACATTCCACATAGTTCAGTCCTCCGGAGTTTTCAGGGTAATGGTTACAGCTTTATCTGTAAACAAAATCCCGTCCAGATGATCCGTCTCATGCTGCAGGCAGATGGCCAGCAGCCCGTCAGTAGCAAGAAACTGCTTTTTGCCGTGGGGATCGGTGTATTCGCATTCCACATATTCCGCCCGTTCCACTTCCCCCTCAAAATTAGGGACAGACAGACAGCCTTCGCATGCAATCCGGGACCCTTCTTTTTTCGTGATGACGGGATTGATCAGCTCCAGCAGGCCCTTGCCGTCCTGCAGGTCGATGACCACAATCCGCTGCAAAATACCGACCTGGGGCGCTGCCAGCCCGATGCCGTTGCCGGATTTATATAAAGTATCCGTCATATCTTTTAAAATACGTTTCACTTTTTTATCTATACGCTTCACCGGTTCACTGACTTTTTTTAAAACCGGATTTCCTGCTCTCTTAATATCCAGAACCGCCATGTTTCCTCCAGGTACGTTTGAATTCAATACAGTCTATTATAACACATATTCAGCATTTTAAAAATACAAATATTTAATGAAGAGAATAAAAGAAGAAAATAAAAGAAAGCAGGCTTTTGTCAAAGCTTCTCATAAACCGCAGGGACAGACCATTTAAATCGCCATAAGAGGATCCACGTCAAAATAAATATTCTTTACTGCCCGGTATCTGCTTCCGCACAGGCAATCCTTCACCTGTTCCATGGCCCGGGATTTTATCACGATATTGATACGGTACAAATCCCTGACTTTCGCCACACCGGAAGGAAACGGACCCATGATCTCCGTATGCTCCCATTTTTCCGACTCACAGCGGTTTCGCAAAAACAGAGTGATGTCATCCCCCAGTTCCCAGGCCTTCGTTTCTTCTTTATCCACTATTGTTATTTTTAAAATGTCACCATAAGGCGGATACAGCAGTTCTTTGCGTCGTGCCAGTTCCTGCTTTGCAAAGGTTTCATAATCCTGCTTTACGGCCAGTGTAATAATTTCATTTTCCGGGTCATAGGTCTGCAGCACCACCCGCCCCGGTTTATCACCCCGCCCGGCCCGGCCGGCCGCCTGGGTCAGCAGGGAAAAGCCCCGTTCGGAAGCACGGAAGTCCGGCAGGTTCAGGGTACTGTCCGCAGCCAGTATGCCAACCAGCGTGACATCGGGAATGTCATGGCCTTTGGCCACCATCTGCGTTCCCAGCAACACATTGGCTTCTTTTTGGGTAAAACGGCGGATGATCTCCTCGTGGGCCAGCTTGGCCGACGTGCTGTCCTGATCCATACGCAGCACCTGAACCCCGGGCATCTGGCCGATCTCCTGTTCCGCCTTCTGGGTGCCGCTGCCGAAAAATTTAATACGGCGGCTGCCGCAATGGGGACAGGTTGCAGGAACCGGATAGGTATTGCCGCAATAATGGCAGCGCATCACCTGTTCGTCCGCATGGTACACCAGGCTCACGGCGCAGTGGGGACAGGTCAGTGTCTCCCCGCAGTCCCTGCACATGACAAACGTGGAATAACCGCGCCGGTTCAGCAGGACGATAGCCTGCTGCCCCTGATGTACCGTAGCAATAATCTCCCGGCGCAGCTTGCGGGAAATCACAGAAAAGTTTTTCTGGGCCAGTTCCTCCCGCATGTCCGCCACATCCACAGACGGTAAAACAGAATGACCCGGCCGCAAAGTCAGCTGCAGATGCCCGATGCATCCCGATATCGCCCGGTAATATGTCTCCAGGGAAGGCGTCGCACTGCCCAGCACCAGCACCGCGCCGTTGTTTTTACAGCGGCAGCGCGCCACTTCCCGGGCATGATAGGCGGGACGTTCTTCCTGTTTATAACTGTTTTCCTGTTCTTCATCTATGATTACAAGGCCCAGGTCCTTAAACGGGGCAAAGGCCGCGCTGCGAACCCCGATCAGCACATTGGCCTCCCCGGTCCGCAGCTTGTACCAGACGTCGCCCCGTTCATTCTGGGACAGCTTGCTGTGAGCCACCACCACTTCCTCATGGAACCAGGCCTGGAAACGCTGCACGATCTGTGCCGTCAGCGCGATCTCCGGTACCAGCACCAGCACCTGCCGGCCCTGCCGCAAGGCATGTTCAGCCGCCCGCAGGTATACCTCCGTCTTGCCGCTGCCGGTAATCCCCTGCAATAAAAACTCCTGATAGTTTTCTTTTGCGCATTCCCTTATATTGTGTGTTGCAGGGTCTGCCGCAGTTTCAGCTTCTGTGTGAACGCCTTCTATACATGTAACCGCATCCGCGGTAAAGAAACAGTCTATAGAATCCTTGATCGCCGCCACCGCCTGTTCCTGTTCGGCGGTCAGCTGCAGCGTCTCCTTCCGCTCTGCCTGCCGGTCATAACTGTTGCGCAGCAGGCGCTTCGACCTGCGCTGCGCCCAGCCCTTTTCGGCCAGGGCCCGTAATACAGCGCTGCTGATACGCAGTTCTTCCGCTTCCTTCACGGTCAGCGGTTCCGCTGCATGCGACAGTATCTCCAGGGCCTGCATCTGTGCCTTGGCCCGCCTGTCGCCTTCCTGCAGCGCGGCTTTGCCGGCCTCCGTAATAGAATAAGCCAGTACCGTCCTGGCCTTCAGCCGTTCCTCTATATCGTAAGCAATAAGCTTTCCATTCTCATATACCGGTCTGCGCCGGATACTGGTCTTGCCGGGAATAAACAGCCGCATGGACTCCGCCAGCGAGCACATGTAGTACCTCGCCAGCCATTTGGCTGTCAACAGCATCTCTTCCGAGAACCAGGGGCGGGTTCCCAGTACCGCCGTGACCTCTTTAATCTTTTCAAAAACAAAATCCGGATTTTCTTTTTGCAGTAACGCCACAGCTTCCTCCCGGGAAAAGGCGCGCACCACAAAGCCCTCCACCTTCTGGGGACCGAAGGGCACGATGACACGCCAGCCTTCCCCTGCCTGCCGCATGGCTTCCGGAAGACTGTATATAAACTGTCTGAACAGGTTTTTTACAGGCAGATTGATCGCTACCAGCACATACTTCATAGACAGCTCCACTCCTAAAAAAGAGGGCGGCTACAGTATACTATTATGCTGTAGCCACCGAGCAAATTGCAAAGAACTGATTATTTCAACATGGAGAGAAGACCCAGCAGGTCGCTGCCGTCAAAGGAAGCCTGGTTCTGGGGACGTCTCTGAACACCGGCGCCTCCCTGGTTTGCAGACATCATCTGCATAAAGCCCAGGATATCCGAAGCATCAATGCCGTCGCTCAGATCGATAGCCGGTCTTTGCGGCTGCATACGGGGCTGGGGCGCCTGATTGGAGGCAGCGGACAAGCTGCTGAGCAGTACCGGGGCCAGGGCGCTCAGCGCCGAGCCCACCTGGTCGTTGTTCAAACCGCTCTGCCGGGAAAGTCCGTTCATAACGGAAGAGGAATTGCCGCCCAGGATATGCTGTAAAATCTTAGCCCCGTCATCCATATCCGCGGTTTCAAACTGTTCCGCCACAGAGCCGGTCTCCCTGTGCTGGGACAGCGCTTCATTCAGGGAAGCAGCGCCGTCTTTGGTAGAAGCATTTTCTGTCAGCGCCTTCAGCAAAATCGGCAGCGCGAGTGAAATCAGGGCAGCCATCTGGTCGTTACTGCCGCCGGTCCTCCGGGACATGGTATCCAGCGACGAGGAAGAAGTCATTGATTTTAATAACGTTTCCAATAAGCTCATGGTAGCATCTCCTTTGCGTGAAAATAAAAAATATCTGTAATCCTTATAAACACAATATTACCTGTTTAATTATACCTTTTATAGTAGGTAAAGTGCAAATGTAATTTACATTGTTCACAAAAAGTTTGGCGAATTACTGCAAAATTTCAGTGCAAGCTCAAACTCTTCCCTCTTTTTTCAATTTTTCCACAGCGGCTTCCATGGTTTGCATACCATATTGACTGCCTGTCTGGATATAGGATTCCATCTGCTGCGTCTTGCCTTCCCGGATGAGGTTACGCAGCGCAGGCGTTACAATCATAATCTCAAAAGCCGGCGTGCGTCCGCCCTGTCTGTCTGGCAGAAGCTGCTGGGAAACCACCGCCTGCAGGCTTCCTGCCAGCTGGACACGGATCTGCATTTGCTGCTGTTCCGGGAACACGTCGACCATTCGGTTTACCGTCTCCGCTGCGTTGCGGGTATGCAGGGTGGCAAACACCAGATGACCTGTTTCCGCCGCCGTTACGGCTATGGCAATCGTCTCCAGGTCACGCAATTCTCCTACGCTGATTACGTCCGGATCTTCCCGAAGCGCCGCCCTGAGCCCGGACACGAAATCTTTCGTATCGTTACCGATCTCCCGCTGATGGATCAGGCTTCTGACTGAAACAAATTTATATTCCACAGGGTCTTCCAGGGTTAAAATATGGACCGCCCTGGTCTGGTTGATTTCATTTAGAATTGCAGCTAACGTAGTGCTTTTGCCGGAGCCTGTTACTCCGGTTATCAAAACTAATCCGCCTTTTAAACCCGCTAATCTGCGTATGCTCTCCGGCAGCCCCAAGCCGCTGCAGATTGGTATTTCCTTTGGAATGACACGGACAGCGGCATTGAAACCGTTAGAGCCATGATACAGGTTGATGCGGAAACGCTGCCCGGAAGAAACCTCATAGGCAAAATCGCATTCACCCTGATTCGTTAATGTAACTCTCTGCTTTTCCGGCAGAATCGGTTCAAACAAAGAATATACTGTATGTTCCTGGTCAGGAAACAAACTGTATGATTCGGCAACAGCAAATTGCCCGGAACCGGCTGCCCACAACGCATCAAGACATCCTTCCGAACAAGAGCGCTCCTCCCTAAACCTGTCAGGTACCAGCTCGTCTAACTGCTTCAAAGTTCCAGCTATGCGGGCTACAACCCGTTTCCCTTCGCTGATATGCAAATCGGAAGCGTTCAGTTCTGCTGCCTGCAATAGTAGGGCGTTAATAGAATGATCCATCTCACACCCCCAGTACACGCAATAATTCCTGCATCGAGGTCAGGCCTTCCTTCACCTTATGCATCCCGTCCTCTTCCAGGGAAACCAACCCGGTAAATTCTGCTTTTGCCGCACCCCACAGTTCCTTTTCCGATGCATGACAGATAATCTTTTCTTTTAAAACCGCACTGACCGGCAATACTTCATGAACCGCTATACGGCCCTTATATCCGGACTGACGACAGCCTTCGCAGCCGGACTGGCGAAACAGTGTAAACCTGTCACGCGTCCCCCATTCCGCTTTGCCTGTAGATGCAACATCCCGAAGCACATTCCACTCCCATGCGCTCTCATCTACCACATATTCCTGCTTGCAGGCGGAACACAGTTTTCTGATCAGGCGCTGAGCCACGATGCCCCGCAACGCCGACGCCGCCAGAAACGGCTCGATCCCCATATCCAGCAGCCGTGTGATTGCCCCCGCCGCCGTATTAGTATGAAGTGTACTGAACACCAAGTGCCCTGTCAGAGCAGCCTGGATGGAAATCTCTGCCGTTTCCCGGTCACGGATCTCACCGATCATAATAATGTCAGGGTCCTGCCGTAAAATGGAACGCAGTCCCCCAGCAAAAGTCATCCCGATTTTTGCATTGACCGCTACCTGGTTTATGCCTTCCATTCTGTATTCAACCGGGTCTTCAATTGTAATGATGTTCCGCTCCGGCACGTTCAGTTCCTGCAGTGTCGCATATAACGTAGTCGTCTTGCCGCTGCCGGTAGGTCCTGTTAGCAGGATCAGTCCATAGGACGACCGGAACATCAATCGGTAAAGGTCCAGATTGGTTTCGGTGAAACCCATATCCTCCAGTTGCAACAAATTGGTTTCCGAATCCAGCACACGAATCACTATTTTTTCACCCAAAACCGTAGGCATAGAGGAAACTCGCAGGTCGATCTTCTGCCCGCCATGAGTAACCTGTGCCCTGCCATCCTGAGGCTTTCGTTTTTCCGCAATATCCATGCCCGCCATCAGCTTTACACAGGAAACCAGTGCCGTATGACGATCCATGGGTATCCTTTGCGCCTGCTGCAGCACGCCGTCGATGCGGTATCGAACCCGGTTGAATTCGTTTCCCGGTTCCAGATGGATATCGCTGCTCCCGGCCTCCAGCCCCTGAACGATGACAGCATCCAGCAGACGCAAAATCGGCGCATCTTCCATTTTTAACTGGTCTTGTAACAAATAACCATCTCCTTTTTCCTGAATCTGCTTTAAAGCCCATACATTTTAGTACAAAGCTGCCAGTATGAAAAGGTTTTGCCGGCATGGTTTTTGAAACTTATGTGAATTTTGTTGCGCAAATTATGTATTTTTTTAGTTATCGTCATAAAAACCTTAAACCGGAAAACTGTTTATGAACTTTTTTACAAAAGCTTTTCTTTCATCTCCGGCAGCGCTATAATGGCATTGTTGTTTTGAAAAAACGCAGTAGTACAGACATTGCGTGCGTACCAAAGGAGGAAATGCATGCGCAACATTTTTCAGCTAAAAATAAAATATGCAGGCAAGATAACAGCCATGCTGGCTTTTTCTTTTTTTACAGTGGGATGTCATACCGGCAGCGAACCCGCCTCGGTTCACAAGACTGCGGTAAAAAAGGAAACAGCCGGCCGGGCTTCAGAAAGCCCTCTCCGTATCATTACCAAAGACAAAGCTGTGACAGAAGCCATCCTAAATAACAAACAAAAAAAACCGGTTTCCTTTTCTAATGATAAACGTACAAATAATGACGCAGCGGCACGGCGGGATCCTTTTGCCCTGCCCGCTGAACTACAGGAGACACAGAAATTTCCCATGTATAATCGCAAAGACTCCGGTAATGCAACACCTTTTACCAATCCCGCTGCAACAAACCAGAGAGCAACAACCTGCAATAATCAACAAACGCTGCAGCAATCTGTGCCCAAAGCGACAGAGGTCCAGTCCGTTGTTCCCCCGTATTCGCAAGAGCCCTGCGTTGCCGGTATTTTTGACAACGGCAAAGAAAAGTTTGCATTGGTACGCTGGCAGAAGGTGCAGGGTATTTTTCGCTGCGGTGAACAATTGGGAAACGGGTATTACGTTAAAGAAATCACTGCCAATTCTGTGCTGCTCTGCCCGGATCAGGATGCTTTTGAATCTGATGCAGTGAAGCTGGTATTACGGTAAGGAACGCGACATAAATATGTCGGCAAACCGACCGTACGTGCCAACCCACTTAACCTTTTTCCTTACCAACTACTCACAACAAGGAGTGTTAAAATCATTGAAACCTTTACATTTTTCGCAAAAAGCAGTCATCTGCTGCATCGCTTCTTTAATTGCAATTACATTTACAAAAATCTGCTGTGCAAAAGTTTCTGCGGAACCTCCCTCTACAGAAACTTTTGCACAGCAAATAATGGAACGGCAGAATTCGCAATATCTCTCGCAAGATAATAGGCAACAAAACCATGATATCATTACCAATGCCCATACTGGAGTTCCTACCTTACTTTCCCTTTCGGTTAAAAACGCCACGCTACAGGAAACCGTGGCGGCCCTGGCCAGAATGTCCGGCCGGAATATCATCGCTGATCCGAAAGTTACGGAGCCCCTCACACTGCATTTGGAAAAGGTTACCCTCCCTGCCGCACTGGACATCTTGACTACAGCCCTGGGACTTACCTATGTTGAAAAAGACGGCATAATCCTTATAACAAAAGAAGAAACATTTAAAAAACAGGCTGCCGGCTTCTATACCTTTACCCTTAATTATGCCAAAGCAGCAGATGTACAGAAATCCCTGTCCGCCATCCTGAACAGCGGAAAACTGGCAGCAGATCCCGGTAGCAACAGCCTCCTGTTCAATGGCAGTCCGGCAGAAGCGCGCAAAATTAAAGAAGCCCTGCAGACACTGGACATAGCCACGCAACAGGTCACCCTGGAAGCAAAAATCCTTGCCCTCGAAAAATCGGAAGAAAAGAACCTGGGCCTGCAGTGGAGCTGGGATACCCTGCCCCAATATATTACCAGCCGGAAAAATAGTGATTCCAAGTCAGATTCAGCCGATAGTGGATCCAATTCGTCGCATCAAGGCCGTCTCCGCCTCTGGAACCGCTCCCAGGCCAGCTTCTGTTACACGGCGACACTGAACTCCCTAATCACCAGCGGCAAAGCAAAAGTGCTGGCCACCCCTTCCCTCATCACCATTCCGGGAAAAGAAGCCAGCATCTTCATCGGAAGCCATATTCCTGTTGTCACCGAAAAACACAATAACGGAGAGTCCACCTACTCCACCGAATACGTGGATGCCGGCATCAAGCTGACCTACACCCCGGTGGTGAGCCGTGACGGTTACATTACGTCCTCTGTGCACACGGAGGTCAGCACTCCCACCCTCATCAGCGAACTGAAGAATTACCGTATAAACAGCCGCACCGCCGACACCAACGTGCGCATGCGCAACGGGGAAACCCTAGTCATCGGCGGTCTTATCAGCGAAGAAGAACAAAAACAGCTGCAGCAGATTCCGTTTTTATCCAAAATACCCCTGTTAGGTGCGCTGTTCAGGAATCACTATAGCAGCAAAAGCAAAACGGAAGTCATTATGCTGCTGACGCCCCACCTGACAGAGGCAGGAAAATCCCCCGCCATTTACGGGGACAGTAATGACATGCTTAAACAGCATAACAACTGACAGTAAGCAGACAAACAAGCAGTCAAAGCTCCCTCTCAAATAGAAAAAACACTGCCCGGCACATTTACCCCCTGTGGCCAAGCAGCGCTTTGATTATTTATTCCCTGTACTCAAACCCGCTGCTGTTCCGTAGAATCTTATTCAGCACCCGCTCCTTCTCCGCTCCTTCCAGCACCACCGGCTGGTAATTGTTGCAATAGCTCACGCCGGAAACAGAGGCGGGAATGATCTTGATATTATCATCCGGCTGCAGCTCATTGTTCACAAAAGTAAACGTCTGCTGGAAGATCATGGTATCCTTGTCATCCGGATCCGTGTTGCCCCCAAAGCAGAAGTTGCCCATGGAATACAGGATGTATTTGCCTTTATATTTTTCAATACCCTGCAGCACATGGGGATGGCTGCCCAGCACCAGGTCCACGCCATTGTCCACAAGGTAATGGGCCATAGCCACCTGGGCCCAGGTCTGCCCGTAGGTATGCTCCACGCCCCAGTGCATACAGGCAATGATCAGGTCGCAGTGCTGCTCTTTCAGGTACGCCAGCGCCTTGTCGATCTCATGATAGTATTTGCATTCATAATCCAGCAGGGAGAACAGGCCGATCTTTACCCCGCATACTTCCTTCACCAGGTATTTGTCGTGCCCGAAATACGGGATCCCGACGCTGTCCAGCGCCGCCATGGTGTCCAGGTAACCTTTCTCTTCATAATCATAGGTGTGGTTGTTTCCCAGGCTCACCGCGTCCACGCAGCCCAGCACCAGCACATTCTTGTAAGCATCCGGCGCCGAAAAGTTAAAGGTCTTTTCCAGTTTTACGTTGTGGGAAGTAAAGGTGGTCTCCAGATTGGCAATGGTTAAATCATCCTCCCGGAACACATCCCGGACCTTTGCCAGATAATACCCGTAATCGCCTTTGTTGCTTTCCAGATACGCATCAAACCGGTTGCCCCAGTTGAACCGGTCGTCCCAGCCGATGGTGCAGTCCCCCACGGCGGAAATCTTCACAGACTTACGCGCAATTTGGGGCGCGGCGGGTTCCGCAGTAGTAACTGCAACAGGATTCTCTTTTCCCGGATCATTTGGTTTATTTGCAACAGCTGCGCCATATGCGTCACCCATCACGCCGCACTGGGCAGATAAAAACAGGATGACGGAAAGAAATACCTTTAATGCTCTTGATACTATCATGATCACATTCCCTACGAAATACAATTATTCTTTTTACAACGTTGTCCTGCGAAAGAGTTTCGGTTCACTGCCCATTGATATAATCGCACACCTTATCAATCTGTTCTTTAACGGTTCCGTCAAATTTATTTTCAAAAAATGCGCCGCCGATGGTAAATGTCCAGGGAGCAGCGGTTTTTATCTCACGCAGCCTTTCATAACTGTTGATGCTGCCGGCGATGCAAACCGGTGCTTTAACATTGGCAACAAACTCTTTATTAAGAATGAAGGGATCCCCTGTATATCTGTATCCTAACAGATCAATACCGTAAACACCCTTTGCAATATATTCATTTGCCTCCCGGATCATGTCTTCAATGGTACCCTCCAAAACGGACGGACGGCCTGTAATTTTACCTACAAAGGGCATGTATTTAAGATGATTGGATTTGCAGAAGTTATTCACGGAATCAAAGAATGTGGTGCCCATAAGATAGTCGCACTGACAGGCAGCCGCTTTCCGAGCGCCTTCCAGACATTCTCTTTCACTATAGGCTACGACCTCCAGGAACGTGGTTTTCCCGCAGTTCTTCATGTGGCCAAATAATTGTATCATTTGCTCCAACGGCAGCGGTTCTTCTTTGAACCCCCAGAATTTTGCTTTGGAATCTTTACACTGCTCAAAAACAGCACAGGCATCAGTAACCGTGAGATCGTTGTGCGTAAGCATGACGATCAGTTCCGGAGCGGTTCCCATAATAAAACCCTTCTTTCTTGCACTACTGCTGGTTGAAAACCTGATCATCCGAACACTGCCACAATCGGTTATTGATCAAGGCTTTCGAAATCAGATCACTGTCTGTTGTCAATCATATCCTTCGGGATCAGATCGTAATCGTACATAACTTCCGAATGATTATCCAAAATGAGTTCTTTGTCCACCATATCACCGGTGGACCGTTCCACAATTTCCCTGAAGATTTTAGACACCCTGTAATACTTGTCATTTTCTTTCTGGAAATGATGGTCTTCCTCAACCAGCGAATACTGCCAGGGGAATTCCCTGTCACTCCGCAATTCGCCGTGTAATTTTTCATCGTCACACCAGACATGCAACTGGATATTCTGATCCGTATTGTTCTTAAAACGGTAGTCAATGTAGTTGTAACTGATGGAAGTACCCGTGCTGAAGGGTACCCTTTTGCCTTCTTCCGGGGCCAGTGCATCGGAATGATGATGGAATTCGGTAACCTGCAGCGGGCTGTGCAACACCATATAATGAATGGTATTTCCCAAATTACAGAGGCCGCCCCCCAGACCGGGAATCAGCTTGTTGTGTATGATGACGCGCCCGTCCTTGTACCCTTTTTCCTTGGTGGTTTTGCCTACCGTATGCCAGAAGGAAAAGATCTCGTCGGGATAAATCATCAGTTTATCTATTTTTTCACAGGCCAGACGGATGTTGACGGCCTTGTTCTCCTGCAGCCGCAGGTCAACGCCCTTGCCCCGTTTTATTAAATTGCAGCTGTAACTGGCAACTACATTGGGCAACAGCCCGTCGCCTTTTGTTTTGGCAAATTTATCATCGCTTAACATATCTTTCAGGTATCGCTTGCAGATTTCCTTTTTTAAGGAAATTTCATAACATATGGGATGGATCTCACAAAAAAGCATTGTCAAACAACCTCCGTTTTATGGTCTGTATGTAACCGGTCCTGTAATCCGTCTAAACCATTGTCTGTAAATTCTTAGTAAAAAAATATATATCTGACCTAACCTGTCTTTATAATATCTCCCAGCCTGTGCTGATAAATCTTTGTGAATCTGTAAAGCGCAAGAATCACTTTTTCCAGATTCCGCCGGATGCCGATGTTGGTTTCTATCTCAGCGGTCACATATTTCACAAGAATGCTGGCGATGCCGCTTTTATTGGCTCCGTAAATATCGATAAAAATCTGGTCGCCGATGAAAACCGCTTCGTTTTTTCGTATCCCCATCATTTCAATCGCTTTCACATAGCCATCCTTGTCTGGCTTATTTGCATCGCAAAGGTAGAGTGTATCTATATTCTTAATGAAGCGCTTCACCCGTTCCTCGCTGTTGTTGGTCAGCAAAAGCGTTTGCAGGCCTGCCTTGTGGATCGTCTTAAACAGCTCATCGATTTCTTTTGTGGAATCAGCCCCGTGGGGAACCAGCGTCATATCTATATCAAATATGACGCCCTTATAACCTTTTTGAAACAGTTTGTCATAATCTATGGAAAACACGCTGTCAACGTATTCGAAAGGAAACAGCAGATGGAACATGAAACAACTACCTTCTTTATAAAAACACATTACCCGTTACGCACGCACAACCCTGTTGCACAAGGTGTCTGAAACCGTTATGAAGCCGTTACTCTTTATTTCCTGCAATACCCGGCAAAAGCAGCAGCAGGCTTACCGCCACGGCAAGGAACATGGGTTTGACCGGCGTCTGCATAATCGTGGCGATAATAGCCACCGCCGTACTGGCCACCATGGAGACGACCACCCATTTCCCGCTGACACATTTGGGTTTGAATACCGCCAGGGTCAGGGGCAAAAAGATGCCGCCGCCCCGGAGGCCCATGGACAAATAGTTCCAGAACAGGATCTGGGTATCCCGATTAATAATGGAAAAGACACAGCCGATGACCATGATCAGGACACAGGTAAACCGGTTCAGCTTCAGCAGGGTGCTGTCTTTTTTTATATTGAATAGCGGCGCCAGGATATCCTTGGAGATGATGGTGCCCATGCCCAGGGACTGGCCGCCGATGGAACTGATGAGGGAGATAATGATGCCGCCCATGGCCATACCGCCGATGAGAGCATTCTGGTGATGAAGCAGATACGTGGGTAACACCAAAAGAGGCAATACGTCAGGTTCCGCCACGTGCATATACATGCCGATCATGGCGCAGGGCAGGCCCACCGGAATGGCCACCAGAGCTGCGGCAAAGGCGCCAAAGGCTGCTGTTTGGGGATCTTTGGCAGAAAACAGCGCCTGGATATAAGTCTGGGTACAGATGATGCCCACAAATACCGAAAGCAGATTGGCCGCCGCGCTGCCGACCCCGTTCCCCACCATGCTGAACCAGGGAAAATCAGGCAAAGCCGCATTGATAGCCGGATCCGTGTGGATAGCCCAAAAGGCTGCGCCCCCGGCGATAAAGAGGCTGGCGAACAGGATGATCATTTTCAGGATACCGCCTACCCCGGCGCTCTTCATTCCGCCGAAGAAGACATAGCTGGCTACCAGCAGTATCAGGATCAGCGCCGCGGTCCAGACGGAAACGCCAAACACCGCGCAGATGATGCCGATGCCCGGCAGACAGCTGGACACTACGCTGAAGAAGATACCGATCGTTGTCACCCAACTGGCGATGGAGCCGGTGGTCTTGCCGTAATTCAGCACCAAATACTGGGAAATGGTTTCCAGCCCGGTTTTACGCAAGGGACGGGCATATAAAAAGCCCATAATGATCAGTGTAATGCCGCTGGACAGGGTGAACCACCAGGCGGAAAGCCCCACGATGGATGCCATCTGGGCCGTGCCCACGGTAGCCCCGCCCCCGATGACGGTACCGGCGATACTGCCCGCCACCAGGTGGAACCCGGCGCTGCGCCCTCCCAGGCTGTAGCCTTCCGCGCTTTTTACCGCCCTCGCAGCGTAAATGCCGCCGAAAATCACAACTGCAATCGTCAGCAGCATAATGATAAGATGAAGAAACGTGATGTCTAATTTCAATGAAAAGGCCCCCGGTAGTCACGGAAACGCTGATTCATTCGTCTGCACGCTAGCCGGCGCTTTTTGTGAATGACTGCGTCACTGTCTCTAGACGCAGCCCCGCTGCGCCTTCGAGCCACTTCCTTGTCATTCGCAAAAAGCGCTCGGCAATCGCACAAACTCATTGAATCCGTGTTTCCTTATTTATCTAACCTCTTATACTCAAACCGTTTTCCCGCCAGATCGGTTACGTCCATAACCGGATCCGGTTCGCTGAACAGATAGCGTTCCGTTACCCGGAACACCCTGCCGTCTTCCAGCTGCAGATCCGTATTTTCCCTGCCGCTGCAGCGCAGCTTTGTAAACACGCTTCCGGCGGGCAGATTCTCTTCTTTCCCTTCCGTTGCGTCTTTGGAAGCAAACACCAGGACCCTGCACTCTTTGGTCGTCACAAACTTCTGCTTCCGGTCTGCTTCCGTACAGTAACGGTAGCCCTCCGGCTCGTTAGGCACCGGCCTGCCCAGTTTGCCTACGTGATACCGCAGTTCTGCCGCAGCATGACCCAGCACCGGGATGCCGATGCGTACCGGCAGGCTCTTCGGGTCCTTCGGCTCCTCGTAAAAATGCAGCATGGCATTATCGGAGCCCCTCACACTGTTGGTATCGGAAAGCTCGATGAAGTTCAGGTCGCCGTATTTATCCCCGTAAATATATAAAAAGTCTTTGCCGTCAGCATGGATCAGGTAAGGCACCCGCTCTTTCGCCCGCAGCATTCTGGCTTTCCTGTCAATCTTATTCCAGATCAGATGGCTCGTTCCGTTATCCAGAAACCCGTCATTTTTCAGCGTTAACGAAAAGGGGAACTGTTCTTTTCCCCTGATTATTGTATATTTCTGGTTCGGTTTCAGTTTCACCACAAACTCTTCCGGCTGGGATGCGTAATCAAACACAATGGGCTTGTCCTGGGCACAGCCAAAGCTGCCGAACAGGAACAGCGACAACATACACAGGGAAATAACTTTTATAGAATGGACAGAACACTTCTTCCAGTTCCTTTTCATTGCCTTGCCTCCTGATAATTATGTAATTCAAATATTTTATATTATACCACGAAACCCATCCGTATTTAAAGCACAGCGCACAAGAAAATACAAATCTGATGAATCTGCATACATGGAGAAGAAAGACATTGCAGTAAATCATTTCTGTATCAGCTGTGACAAAAGTTTTTTCAATTCAATTAATTAAAAAAAATACATAAAAAAACATGTTCCGTTTAACACAACAGGCCGCAAGTGTGATATAATATGTTCGGTAATATGCTGTGAGTAGCATTGTAAGGAAATGCAGGAACAATACGTCCGGCTGCTGGCTGGCGAAGCAAGCTGTGTTTCCCAAATTCAACAAAAATCACGTTTACGTGAAAAGGGGGAAGAAAATTATGTTGAAAAAAGTTGTAAGTGCTGCCATGATCGCGGCTCTGGCCCTGAGCGTAGCTGCCTGCGGCGGCGGGGACAAGAAAAAAGATGCTCCGAAAGACGGCGCGAAACCGGCTGCAACCGCAGCTCCTGCAAAAGTTGACCGCAGCAAAGAGTTCATCACTGTATTGACCGGTCCCACCAGCGGTATTTACTTCCCGATCGGCGGCGCCTTCTCCAAGGTTGTTGGCGAAATGGGTTATAAGACCAGTGCTACCGCTACCGGCGCTACCGGTGAAAACATTAACGCCATCCTGACGGGCAAAGGTGAACTGGCCATTGCCATGTCCGACTCCGTAATCCAGGCTGTAGAAGGTTTCGGCGCTTATGAAGGCAAACCCAAAGCTACCGACCTGCGGGCGATGATGGGCCTGTGGCCGAATGTGGTTCAGATTGTTACCACCTCCGATTCCGGCATCAAATCCTTCAAAGATATCAAAGGCAAGAGGGTTGGCGTAGGCGCTCCCAACTCCGGCGTAGAACTGAACGCCCGTATGATTTTCGAAGCCAACGGCATGACCTACAAAGACGCCAAGGTTGACTACCTGTCCTACGGCGAAGCCATTGACCAGATGAAGAACGGCCAGTGCGATGTAGCTTTCGTAACTTCCGGTCTGGGCAATGCCACCATTAAAGAACTGGGCACCACCAAGAAGATCGTATTCGTTCCGGTAGAAGGCGAAGCATTGAAGAACCTGACCAAGAAGTATCCGTTCTATGTAGAATGGAAGATTCCGAAAACCACCTACGGCACCGATGCCGACACCACCACCGCAGCGGTTATGAACATCATGCTGGTTTCCAAGAAGCTGCCGGACGCTGTGGTATATGACCTGCTGGATGGCTTCTACTCCGAAAAAGGCCTGGCCACCATCGGCGCATCCCATGCAACCGCCAAACGGGAAATCAAACTGGATACCGCCCTCCGCGGCCTGAAGGGCACCTCCGTACAGCTCCATCCGGGCGCGGAAAAATTCTACAAAGACAAAGGCATCCTGAAATAATCTGACAGAAAACTGACTGTATGGTTTCAGGGTTACTGAAAAGTAAGCAGTACAAAAATAATGAAGAAAAAATACCTAAAAATACTTGCCGTATTTTTTCTTGTTCTCGCATCTTTGTTTGTGTTCAATGAATATTCGGCGCAGACCGTGCTCCGGATCTATGATTATCAGACGAAAGAGATTTATGTTGAAGTACCAGCCAAAGAGGGCGATCAGCTTTTCTTTGGCTGGATTCATTCATGGGAGAAAATCCCCTGGCACGAGTATTACCATATCGACGCCAGCCACGATCTGATCCTGGACACCATCGCCTTCCCCGCTTTCGGGGCCGGCATCCCCGAGAACAAGGGAACCAAGGTCTGGATCAAGGACGGCATGATCTATATGGGCAATATCAACCAGGTGTTCCACGAGTTTACCTGGATCAATTCACACTTTGCCACACGCGATATCAAATTAAACGGGCAGCTCATCGCCCGCGGGGAAACCCTCCCCGAACATACCCGGGTCAATCTGGCAATCGTGAAAAGGAGGTATTTTGATGGAAGAGAAAAACATCAATAATACTGCGCAAGACAATGAACTATTAGACGCAAACCATCAGAAAGAAATGGAAGCCAAGTCCCAGGAGATCGTAAAGAAGCTGGACAAGGAATCCGCCACCAGGAAGTTCACCGGCAAGATGGCCAAATTCTTTTACATCGTCTGTCTGCTGGTTTCCGGATACCATCTGTACACAGCGGCCTTCGGCCCGCCTGTCACCCTGGTGCACCGTTCCCTCCATGTGGCGATGATCACCGCCATGGGCTTTCTGATGTATCCCTGTTTCAAGAGCTCCGACCACACCAAGCCATCCATTATCGACTGGATCCTGGCTTTGCTCTGTTTCACCGTGCCCGCTTACATCTGGCATGATTACCTGGGCGTAGTGGAACGGGCCGGCAACCCCAACCAGACGGACCTGATCATGGCCACCCTGCTGGTAGTACTGGTACTGGAATGCTCACGCCGCGTTACGGGCAACGCCCTGACGGTCCTGTCCATCATCTTCATCATTTACGGACTCTTCGGCAGGGAGTTCCCCGGCATGTTCATGCACCGGGGCTACGACTGGCCTTCCCTCTCCAACCATTTCTTTGCTAACACGGAAGGTATCTACGGTACCTCGGTCAGCGTAGCCGCCAGCTATATCTTCCTGTTCATCCTGTTCGGCACGGTCATGCACAAGTGCGGTATGGGGCAGTTCTTCAACGACATCGCCCTGGCCCTGGCCGGACATACCAAGGGCGGCCCGGCAAAGGTTGCGGTCATTGCCTCCGGCTTCTTGGGTTCCATTAACGGTTCCGCTGTAGCCAATGTGGTAACCACCGGCGCCTTCACCATCCCCCTGATGAAAAAGACCGGCTATTCCAAAGAATTCGCCGGCGCAGTAGAAGCCTCGGCTTCCGTAGGCGGACAGCTGCTGCCGCCCATCATGGGTGCTGCGGCCTTCATCATGGCGGAAATGATCAGCGTGCCCTACTCCAATATTATCACCTGGGCAGCCATACCGGCCCTGCTGTATTACCTGAGTATCATCATCCAGGTACACCTGCGGGCCTGCAAGGACGGCCTCACCGGTTTGCCGAAAGACAAGCTGCCTAAGACTAAAGACGTTATGGCGAAACGCAGCCACCTGCTGATCCCCGTATTCTTCCTGCTGTACATGCTGTTCTTCTCCGGTACCACGGTCATCTACTCAGCGGTACTGACCATCCTGGTAACAATTTTGATTTCCTTCATTCGCAAAGAAACACGCATGTCCCTGAAAGACTTGCTGGATGCCCTGGCTGACGGTGCCAAGCAGACGGTTTCCGTAGCAGTAGCCTGTGCCTGCGTAGGTATCATCATCGGCGTCTGCTCCAAAACCGGTTTTGGCCTGACCATGGCCAACACCATCATCTCCCTGGGTAAGACCAGCATCCTCTTCACCCTGATTTTCACCATGATCACCTGTATGATCCTGGGCATGGGCCTGCCCTCCATCCCGGCTTACATTATCACGGCTACCATCGCGGCGCCGGCGTTGTCGAAGCTGAACATCCCCGTAGGCGCGGCCCACATGTTCTCCTTCTACTATGCCATGTTCGCTAACCTGACCCCGCCGGTTGCCCTGGCTTCCTTTGCGGCAGCGGGCCTATCGGGCGGTAATCCCATGATGACCGGTGTGGCTTCGGTGAAGCTGGCCATTGCAGGCTTTATCGTGCCCTTCATGTTCGTGTACTCGCCCCAGCTGATGCTGATCAACACCACCCTGGTGGAAGGCCTGCTGACAGCTGGTACCGCCTGCGTAGGCGTATTCCTGATCGGTACCGCGGTAGAAGGCTACATCTTCACCTTTATGCCGGCCTGGCTCCGGGTGATTGCAGCTGCCGGCGCCCTGCTGTTGATGAAGCCCGGCCTGGAAACCGACGTGATCGGTATCGCAGTATTGGCATTGGTACTGTTCCTGCAGAAGAAGCGCGAAAAGGCAGAACAGAAGAGCTAAACTCCGTTATAAAATTTATTTTAAAACTAAAAGCAGAATGCCACAGCATTCTGCTTTTAGTTTTATCGAGCCTGTTATTTAAACTTAACATCTTACTGTTGTTATTTAAACGGATTGGTCAGCAACCCGACCTTTTTCTTCACCTTCGTTAAGGTGCGGTCGGAAATACGCGCTGCCACTTCCGCGCCGGCTTTGTAAGTTGCTTCCAGGTACGCTTTATCATTCATCAGGCGGGCAAAGTTTTCCCGTACCGGCCGCAGTTCTTCAGAAACCGCTTCCCCTACCGCCAGTTTGAAATCGCCGTAACCTTTGCCGGCAAATTCATCTTCAATCTGCTCATAATTCTTGCCCGTCACTACGGAGTAGATGGTCATCAGGTTGTTGATGCCGTCTTTTCCCTCTTTGAACATGACCTTGGCCTCACTGTCCGTCACCGCGCTGCGGAATTTGCGGATGATGGTGTCGTGATCGTCCAGAATGGAGATGAACGCTTTCGGGTTGGTATCCGACTTGGACATTTTCTTCGCAGGCTCCTGCAGGGACATGATCTTCGCCCCTTCCGGCGGCAGATAGGCTTCCGGCACCTTGAAGGTGTTGCCGTACAGGTTGTTGAAGCGCTGTGCCACATTCCGGGTGAACTCCAGATGCTGGGTCTGGTCGGCCCCAACCGGCACATAGTCCGCCTGGTACAGCAGGATATCCGCTGCCATCAGGGACGGATAGGTAAACAGCCCCGCGTTGATGTTGTCTGCATGTTTGGCGGATTTATCCTTGAACTGGGTCATGCGGGACAATTCCCCGAACAGGGAATTGCAGGCCAGGATCCAGCCCAGTTCCGCATGGTTATGCACATGGCTCTGGATGAACAGCAGGCTTTTCTGGGGATCAATACCGCAGGCCAACAGCAGCGCAAAGGCTTCCAAGCTCTGCTTCCGCAGTTTGGCCGCTTCCTGCCGGACCGTCAGGGAATGCAGGTCCGCGATAAAATAAGCGCACTGGTAATCCTCCTGCAGCTGTTCCCAGTTCCGCACCGCGCCGATATAGTTGCCCAGCGTAAACGTGCCTGTAGGCTGGATGCCGCTGAGGATGATTTTTTTCTTTTCTGGTTTTACTTCCTGTTTGATTTCTTCTGTCAAGTTATAACACTCCTGTCAAGTATATTTTATAATTCTGTTTCGTCAGGCTCTTTTCCCAAAACATTTTTGCAAACCTGCCCATGCGGCTTTTCATTTCCCAATCCGGTATGCATCAGAAATAAAAACCGCCCTGTATCCAGAAATGCCCGTTGCAGTGACTGGTATCTGTGATGGGTTTTTCCGAACCCAGTTTCCATGCGTAATCGGCCCGCACCCACCAGGCATCCTTCTTCGACCAAAGCAATCCTAAGCCGATATCCTGCAAGTACCGGTTATTCTTATCATCATTCACCGGATCTTTGAATATCTTTATTCCGCCGTGTTCCAGATAGGTCAGCAGCTGCAGCTTCTGGGCTTTCGCCTGCAAAGGCAGGGTCCACTGCAGTTCCGCACGGGTAAAATAGGCATTGTCCCCGGCCACTTCACTAATGGGATAAGCTTTTACCCCGGTGATACCGGTGATACCCATGCGTCCCGACGTATCCATGTTGCGGCTGGCCAGCTGTCCCCGGGCAAAGAGCTCCAGGGCCAGACGGTTGTTCAGCTTCTGATGGCGCAAAAAGAAGCCTGTAACCTTGGAATAAGCCCCTTCACTATTTGTATTGTCAAAGAAAGTATGAGTAAGAGGATTGTCAATACTCAAACGCCCATAAGTATAGGATAGATTCCAGGTAGTCATGCCGTGCTTGTCCAGGTTCTTTTCCGACAGGGAAAGGGTGACCGCATGGGCATGCTTGTCGTTCCATGTTCCATAATAGGTTCGCGGCGCAAAAGGATTCGGTTGGTAATAAATCCCGTCTTTCTTATATTCGTCTTTTAAATCCAGATACTCGTAAGCCAGCCCCACCTTTAAATCATGGGTCTGGGAACGGTGGATGGGATATTCCAGACCCACCGTATATGTTTTTGCCGTACCTTCGGGCTTAAAATATTCAAATTCCGCGCCCTGAGAATAATGCAGATGGCTGTAACCGATGTTCATGGTCAAACCGTTTTTCCCCACGGGGCGCCTGTACATAATGGTCCCGTTAATATATTTCCGCCCTGTCGTCTCGATATGGGTAAACAGGCTGTCCCCTTCATGGGTCAGGTTACGGATGTCATAATTGAACATCTCTTCCCCGTACCCCAGATACCGGTTACCATAATTATCGATGGAAAAATCACCCCGGGGGATCTTATCCGGCAGCACGGTCACATGGAGCACCGCAGTTCCCGGAGCTGTTCCCGGCTCAGATACCACCACAGCTTCTACCCCGGAA
This sequence comes from Acidaminococcaceae bacterium, assembly GCA_017554485.1. Classification (GTDB taxonomy): domain Bacteria; phylum Bacillota; class Negativicutes; order Acidaminococcales; family Acidaminococcaceae; genus Succiniclasticum. The sequence goes on from JAFZIG010000072.1 coordinate 44,326, forward strand.
AGATCGGTGACAAGGCCTGCCGCCCGCTGCACATCCTTGGCTGAAATGAGTTTTCCCTTTTTCAGAAAAGCCAGTTGCCGCAAAACGGCGCCTTCATGAATGTAAGTTTTATTATGAATGACAATATCCTCCAGGCGTCCCAAGGCATGGATCTCAAATTTCAAAATCTGCGGTCCTTTTGGCCTGACGGCTTTCCGGGCCATGCTGGAACGGATGCTGCCTGCGGTAGGCGAACCCTTCCCCATATTGATCATAGGAATCATATTAGGAGGCGTTCCCGGCGGTATAAATGGCGGCGGAGGCGCAGCCCACACCGCTGAGGCTTCCAACAACCCGGCACATAATGTAATCAATGCAATTTTGCTCAGCAAATGCTTACGGTCTCTGCTCAAAATACTCATCTCCAAAACTGATATTATCAAATATTATATAATAAAGTGTGGGAAATTGACAACAAGCATTGCAAAAAAATCAATGTGATAGTATGATAAGGTTAATTATTTTCCTTCATCTATTAAATACTGTTTAACCGCTAAATGGTACTCAGACCGTTCCGATAAATACTATTTAAATCGTTTTTTTATATATTATATAACATTGTAAAAGAGGAATTCCTATGCAGCAAAACAAAAATCTCGGATACATGGCCGCTTTAGGCTGTTACGCCCTTTGGGGCATCCTGCCCTTATACTGGCATCTGCTGGCAGCGGCGGAAGCCAACGAAATACTGGCCCACCGCATCCTCTGGTCGGTCGTATTTATGCTGTTAGTCCTCGTAATGACCCGGCGCTGGGAACTGCTGAAAAAGGATTGCCGTGAACTGCGGCAAAATAAAAAACGTAGCGCCATGCTGGTGGCTGCCGCTGTGATCATCAGCCTGAACTGGCTTACCTATATCTGGGCTGTCAATCACAACCATGTCATTGATACCAGCATCGGCTACTACATCAATCCGCTGGTAAACGTGCTCTTTGGCGTGGCAATTTTCGGTGAAACCTTATCTGCGCCAAAAAAACTCAGTATTGCACTGGCTGCCGTGGGCATCTTCCTGATGACCTGGCAGATCGGCAAGCTGCCCTGGGTATCGGTAGCACTGGCTTTAACCTTCGGCAGTTACGGTGCATTGAAGAAAAAACTGAAGCTTGACCCGTTTACCAGTATCACGCTGGAAACGCTGTTGCTTTTTCCGTTTGCTTTTTGTTATACCGTTAACCTTACAGCAGCCGGCGCCGCCCACTTCGGTCCGGAAACACCTGCCCTCAGTCTACTGCTGGCCGGGTGCGGTGTTGCCACTGCGGTTCCCCTGATCCTGTTTTCCTATGGGGCTAACCTTCTGCCGTTAAATGTGCTGGGTTTTTTCCAGTACATCAGCCCCTCCATGACCTTACTTTTGGGAATTTTCTTTTTCAACGAACCCTTCGGCATGACACAGCTTTTCACTTTCGGTTTTATCTGGCTGGCCCTGCTGGTATTCACCGTTTCCGAATGGAAAGCCAGTCACACGTAGCTTCCTTTTGCCTTTCGCCGATACAACCTGCACATTCCTGATACAAAAACGCCGGTCGCATGTGTTACAACTATCTGCAAGCACATTAACCAGCGTTTTTTAATTTGAATTACAAATTTCATTCTTCTTCCGGCAGCACTGGCAGCGTATCGCCACCATAGGGCATAATGTTGATCGTATAATCTGTTTTCCCCTGTTCTGCCAGTTTCTGTTCCGCGATCTTCCACGCTTCTGCCAGGGTCGCTGCCGGTATGGCACCCGTCTTTTTTGCGTTACCGAAATTCTCCGTTTCCGTAACCAAGATGATGGTAAAATGCCGGGCCAGGCAGCACATGTAAAAGGCCACATAAAAAGGCACCGTAAAGTCGGCCCGCACATCCAGTTCCATCTGTTTCAAATCTGTATACCGGAAGCTGTCAAAAAAGACAGGCGGTTCCGTCATGTCCTGGCACCGGAGCACAGCGATAAGAATGCCGCCCTCTTTTAGTGCCGCTGCTCCAGGCGCGTAACATTTCATTCCCTGATATAAACTGATGTCCCACGGATACCCGCCGCCGGATACGATGACCACATCACTTTTGGCTTTCAGGGGAACGCCCTGCAGCTTCATCACCTCTTTGGTACCTTGGAGCCAGGCCTCATACCAGTGACCGGCCATAATTTTGTAGAAGTTTCCTTCCGCGTCCATGATGGCATTGACCATAAAACAGGGATTCAAAAAAGAAGCCACTTCGCACATATCTTCACTGAGGCGGTTGCCGAAATGCTGCATAACGCAGGTCTCAGGATTCACCCCGCCACCGATTTCATCCGTCAGTGCCAGATTATGATTGTGGTTGATGGATTCCGCCCCGGCGATGCCCGGCAGTACGCTCTTGCGACCGCCGCCAAAACCGGCGTAAATATGGGGCGAAAGCCCTCCCGTCAGGATCACCTTATCCGCAGCCGCAGCTTGTTTATTGATCCACACCGGCGTTCCGCGTTTTGTGGTGCCCAGGTACACGCAGGCTTCCGTTGCGGAATCATGGTCATATACTTTAATGCGTCGGAACAGCTCCTTGCCGATGATTTCTTCCTTCTCCGCATCCGAATTCAGCCGGTGTTTCCCGGTAGCAATGATGATACTGATATCCTTGTCAGGAATGCCAAGCTGATTCAATTTGTCCACAAGGATCGGTAAAAACAAATCAAAGCGTGCCCAGGCCCGGGTGATGTCGCTGACGACTAAGACAACCTTATCCCCTGCTTTAACCAACTGATCTAATGTTGGTGTGCCGATGGGACGGGCCAGTACCTCTTCCATCAGTTCCTCCACCGTACGGGGTTTGTCAATTACCGGCGGCAGCAATACCTGCGAAACATGTTCTTCCGGCAGGTCAACGACCTGCTCTCCCTTACCATAAGGAACCCTGTATTCCATACAGATAACGTCCTTTCCTGAAATCCTATTAACTATTAGAATGCTCACAACGGCCAATACAATTCCTGTTCAAAACAGCGATAAGGAGAAAGAACCTTACATCTTTTCCTTATCGCTTCATTTATCGGAGCTGCGTCTAGAAACAGTGACACAGTCATTCACAAAAAGCGCCGTAAGCGTGCAGACGAATTAATTAGTGATTCCTTAATTACTATTCCGTCAATACCGGCAGCGTGACGGGTGCATGACCCATCAAGGTAATGGTATAGTCTTTCTTGCCTTCCGCTGCCAGTTTTTCCCGGGCCAGCTTCCAGGCTTCCGCTACGGTCTCCACCGGGATCTGCCCCGTCTGGCGGACAAAATCAAAATTCTCTTTCAGGGTGACCAGATACACCGTATGGGCTTCGATGATGCAGCGGCTCTTGTAAGCCACAAAGGCTGCCATGTAGAAATTGTCCCGGACTTCCTGCTCTGTCTTCTGCAGGTCGCTCTTGATCAGCCAGTCCGTAAACACGGCAGGCTCCTTGATATCCGGACACTCCAGCATGATAATGGCAATACCGCCCGGTTTAACTGCCATATCCACGTTCATGTGGGTCTTGGTGCCCTGATACAGATTAATGTCTTTAGGATAGCCGCCGCCGCTGGCGATGACCACGTCCGCCAGTTCTTTAATGGGGATGCCGCTGATTTCCAGCAGATCCTTACAACCCTTATAAAAGGCTGTCTTCCAGTTACCGGCCACCACTTCATACAGACCACCTTCACTGGTCAGCACCACGTCCAGCAAAAAGTCTGGATCAACAAAAGCCGCGCATTCCATCAGATCTTCATGGAACGGATTACCTTCCAGTTTGGCAGCCACGGAATTGGGGTTGCAACCCTCCCCCGGCTTTTCCGCCAGGGCCAGCACATGATTGTGGTTGATGGTTTCCAAGCCTGCCACGCCCGGCACCACGGCTTTGCGGCCGCCGCCAAAACCGGCCATGGGATGCAGGGTCACGGCGCCGGTGGCGATGACTTTGTCCGCATTGGCCACGATTTTATTGATATATACCTTGTTTCCTCTGGAAGTGGTCCCCATGTAAACCATGTTTTTCGTATCCCTGCAGTCATGCTGGTGTACCCGGAACCGTTTCACCATGGCTTCCCCCAGCACCAGGATGTCTTCTTCTGGCGTCTGGGCCCGATGGGTACCGGTGGCGATAACAATATCGATATCGCTGTCGGGGATGCCCTTATCATTCAGTTCTTTTACAATCACCGGCAGGAACTGGTCCGTATAGCACAGGCGGGTCTCGTCACTGACAATGATCGCCACTTTTTCCCCCGGTTGCACGATCTCTGCCAGGGGCTTGCTGTCAATGGGATTGCGTATAGCCTTTAATGCAGCGGAGGCAATATCCTTCTCCACCGCTACTTCCTTACCGTGCAAATCATAAATGATATGTTCCTCCGGTAAATCAACCTTCTGTGTTCCTTTTCCGTAACTGAATTCATAGGTTTTCATCAACAGGACTCCTTCCAGATTTCTTATATTACTTATTCTATTGATCTGTTTTTCAAAATATAGCTCTTTTGCAAAGCGTTTCGCTGAATTAAACTCTGTTTTGTGTTATAACTAAGCAAATATTACATTGCAAGAATCAGTCCTTGGCACCCCTTTACCACCGGCTGCGTCCCTGCCAGAATTTTCTGCTGAATAAAATCAGAACGGTATACATCTCCAGGCGACCCAGCAGCATCACAAAGGCCAGCATTATTTTCGCGGCGGCCGGCAGGGACGCGCAGTTCCCTGTAGCACCTATGACAGAACCAAAGCCCGGACCTACACTGCTAAGGCAGGCAAGGACGCCGGTCACAGCCGTTTGGATATCCACACCCGTATAAGCTACCGCAACGGAAAACAGGACGAAAATGGCAATATATGTAAAGAAAAACGAAAGCACCAGGGCAAACACGCTGTTCTCGATTTTGTGCCCGTTGAACAGGATCGGTCTGGATTCCCGGGGATGCAACGCCTTTACCACACCTGCCTTAATGCCCCGGGCCAGAACGATAAGCCGGGAAATCTTGATGCCGCCCGAGGTGGAGCCCGCACACGCGCCGGTAAAGTACAGCAGCGTCAGGCAAAGTTTCGGAAATGCCGGCCATTGGTCAAAATCCGCAGAGACATAGCCTGTGGTGGAAATAAAGGCGGCTACCTGGAAAAAAGCTTCCCGGAATCCCCGGAAGGGTGAAAAACCGTAAATCACCAGCGATACCGTCACAACAGTTACCAGTGTCAGGTACATAAACAAGTAACAACGGAACTCATCATCCTTTAACAGCACACCGGGCCCGTTACGTTTTACTTTAAAATACAAAGAGAAGTTCCCTCCGGCAAGGAACATGGCAGCACCTATCACCAGCTCCACACTCAGGCTGTGAAAATGAGCTATACTGTCGTTATAGCTGGAAAAACCGCCGGTGCCCACCGCCGACACTGCATGAACTACTGCGTCAAACAAGTCCAGGCCGCAGAACAGTAACAGGATAGCCGTACACCCCGTGATAAAGAAATAAATCTGAAACAAAGCCTGCGCTGTCTTCTGCAGGCGTGGCAAAAGCCTTTCTCCCTCAAAGCCGCTGCTTTCCGCATTAAAAAGATGTACCGCTCCCCCGCTGATTCCAGGCAGCAGCGCAAGGAAGATGACGATGATCCCCAGTCCTCCGATCCAGTGCATCCAGACACGCCAGAACAACAGGCTGCGGGGCCATATCTCAATGTCCGGAAGAACTGTCGCACCGGTAGTCGTAAGCCCGGACATAGCTTCAAAGAACGCATCCACTGGATCCAGCATACCGGCTGCCAAAAACGGCACAGAAGCAAAACAGACAGCCACAATCCAGGTTGAAACGACGGTTAAAATTCCTTCCCGGTTCGAAAGGTTATACTGCTCCGAGGTTTTCGTACCCATCTTCTGAAGCAGAAAGCCGACCATAAAAGAGGTGATCATACAGGCAGCAAAAATCATGCCACCTTCGTCCCGATAGCCAAAGCCCAGGAGCATGGGGACCGCAAAGACTGCTCCCAAAAAATATAGAATTTTGCCAATTAAATATAATATGACTCTGCCGTTCAATGCGATACCTCCAAAAAGCAAGGTAAACTCTCATTTACGAACTAATATTTCACCAGCGGCTGTTCATGTGCCAGAATTCTTTGCGCAGCATGACCAGGACTGTATAGATTTCAAGGCGCCCCAACAGCATGGCCAGTGCCAGTACCAGTTTGCCGGCATCGGAAATATGGACAAACTCCCCTTCCATCCCGATACCGCCAAAGGCCACCCCGCAGCTGCTGATACAGGCCATCACACCGAAAATGGCTTCCGTCAGGGAAACACCGGTGGCGGCAAACAGAGTGGAAAGCACAACGACACTGATTACATACAGGAAGAAAAACCGGCTGATAGAAGCCAATACCGCAACAGTCAGCGGCTTGCCTTCAAACTTTACCGTAAAAAATAACCTGGGATGCAGCACCCGTTTCAGTTCTACTATGGTCATCCGCACCAGAACCACAAAACGGGCTATTTTTATGCCTCCAGCAGTAGAACCCGCGCATCCTCCGGTAAAATAAAGAAGCATAAGCATCAGTTTGGCAACTGCCGGCCATTGTTCATAGTTGGTAGAAACAAAGCCGGTGGTAGAAGAAAAAGACGCAACCATAAAAAAGCTGTGACGCACGGCTTCCGGAAATGTATCCTCTGTCCCGGCATATACTGCCAGGGAAATCAGACATGAGGTTGCAAGGACAAAATAGATAAAATAACGAAACTCTTCATCGTCCCACAGCACATGCAAACCTTTGTAACAGACTTTATAATAGAGGACAAAGTTGGCTCCCGCCAGTATCATAAAAATAAAAACGACCAGCTCTATCAGCGGATTATTATAATGCATAAGGCCGTTATCATAGGTGGAAAACCCTGCCGTTGCCACGGTAGCCATCGCATGATTGACCGCGTCAAATAAATCCATGCCGCAAATAAAGAGTAAAAACGCTTCCGCCAGTGTCAGTGACGAATAAATCAAAAAGAGTATCCGCGCTGTGGACCGCAGCCGCGGCAGCAGGCGGTCCTCGTTAAAACCCGTGGCTTCCGCTACAAAAAGATGAAAAGCGCCGCTGGCCATACGCGGCAGCAGGGAAATAAATATTACGATAATACCCAGACCGCCCAGCCAGTGCGTAATACCGCGCCAGAACAAAACACTGCGGGGCAGCGCCTGCAGGCTTTCAATGACCGTAACCCCATTGGTCGTCACGGCAGACATTCCCTCAAAAAAAGACGAGAACAGGTTCAGTTCCCCGGTCATCCAGTAGGGCATGCCCGCCAGGGCCGCGCATAAAATCCAGGAAAAAGTGGCTGTGGCAACCCCTTCCCGGTTGGAAATCGTCTGTGAATATTTGTTAAACCGGCCATAATGGTTTAGCGAATATCCGACAAAGTTACAAAGCAAAAAACAGGTAAAAAAAACATCAGAGCATCCGTCTTCCAGGTACATGGACATTCCCCAGGGGATAAAATAAACCGCCCCCAGACAAAAAACCATACGGGCCATTAAGTAGAATACTATGCGTATATCCAAACCGACACCTCTTACCAGCCGCGTTTCTTCGCCCAGAAATCAGGGTGCAGGAACAGTACAAAAGCAAATAACTCGATACGGCCCATGATCATCGTTACATACAAGATCAGATACTCAAAACTGTTCAGGGCTTCAAAGGTGGTTCCTTCCCCCATGATCCCATAGGCGGAACCTACGTTGCTCAAAAATACCACAACCGTTGCCATGGATTCCAGCATTTCGCTGCCGGTTAGGGAATATAACATGGAAAGGGCGATAAATACGATAAAATACAAAAAGAAATACCGGCCTACACCGATAATGGCCTGCACCGGTACCGGGCGCCCGCTCATGGTGATAACGCTGACCATACGGGGATGCAGGGTACGTTTGATCTCCTGCCAGCAGACCTTTAACAATACAACCACACGGGACACTTTTACCCCGCCTGCCGTGGAAGCGGAACAGCCGCCGATGATTGCCGCGTAAAACAGCAAAAGGCGACTGAAGGCAGGCCAGTGGCTGAAATCCTGTGTTGCAAGGCCAGCTGTACTCATGATGGATACCACCTGGAAAAATGCATAGCGGAAAGAATGAAAAATATCGTAGCAGCGTTCCTGCCATAAATTTACTGTGACAAGAAGACCGAGAGCCAGAATCAGTCCGAAATACCAACGCCGCTCCGTATCTCTCCAGAATACGTCCATACGTTTTTGCAGGATCCGGTAATACAAAATAAAATTGCAGCTCCCGGCAATCATGAATAACATCAAAAGCAATTCCAGCATGGGACTGTTACATTCTGCCAGGTAGGTGCGGTAATGCAGGTATCCGCTGGTGGAGATGGAGGTTGCGGCCAGCTTCACCGCCATCTCCAGGGGCTGCTTCAGTACAAGAAGGATAACGATCATCATCACCGTCATCCCAAGATAAATGAATATCAGGACGCGGACCGCTTCACGGATATGGGGCATAGTGCGTTCTGCAGAATTCCCCTGCACTTCTGCAGAAAACAGGTTTGCGGCACTGGAGCCTAATTGGGGCATAATTACGGCAAAAATGATGATAGCCCCGATACCGCCTATCCACTGGCTGACATCATGCCACAGCAAAAGACTGGAAGGATACGGGGCTCCTTCCAGAACAGAACTGACTCCTGTTGTCGTTAAAGCTGAGGCGCTTTCAAACAAGGCCTTGGGCACGGAAAAGTCCCCGGAAGCGATATAAGGAACTGCGCCTAAAATACTGGTATAAAGCCAGGATAAGCCTAAAAATACGGCACCTCCACGAATCGACAGCCGCATCTTTTTCTGTGAAACTGTAGTCCGCAGCGCATAGGCTCCAAAGGCAAGGCCAACAATTATAGTTCCCAAAAACGGGGCAACCATCTCCGGTTCCTGATTCAGCGCATAGCCCAGGGAAGGCAGCATTGCGGCCACCATCACCAGGGACACGATCCCCGTCATGCGCAACACTAATTTCTCTTCCATCTAAGTATTATCTCACAATCTTTTCCACAGATTCTTTTCATCCGGTTTTTAAAACCGTCAACGCTGCGAATTTTACGGTAAAATGCAATGTGATTCCGTAAAAGTCTGCATCGGCAGTTTACTTACCGGCAAACATATCCATAACATCCTGAACCACTTCCGTCTGGGCAAAGACAATGACCCGGTCCCCGGCATTCAGCACGCTGTGACCATTGGGAACCGACGCTTCCCCTCCATGAACAATGCCGCAAACCAGGCATTCCCGGGGCAGCCTGGCGCGAATCAGTGTCTTGCCGTCCACTTTGCAGCCGACCTGCACCTGTAATTCCAGGGCTTCCGCCTTGGCGCCTTCCAGAAGGGCAACGGAAACCAGGCCGCCCTGGCGGATGAAACGCATTACTTCCGCAGCGCTTAACAGACGTGCCGAAAGTGCGATATCCACACCAACTTTCGCCATCAGGTCCACGTATTCATTCCTGTCCACCCGGACGATCGTCTTTTTGGCGCCAAGGTGTTTAGCCAGGAGCGCCAGCAATAAATTCAGTTTATCGTCATCGGTCAGGCAGACAACACAATCTGCTTCCGTAATTCCCTCTTCCGTCAACAGATCGATATCCGTTCCGTCGCCGCAAAGAACCAGGCCGTTGTTAAGCTGTTCCGACAAAATACGGCAACGTTCCTTATCTTTTTCAATAACTTTTACAAAAATGCCCTGTTTTTCCAGCATCTGCGCAAGCATCCGTCCGGAACGGCCTGCTCCGATCAAAAGCACCCGTTCCAGTTTATCATAACGGGCTTCAAAGTTTTCCTCAAACTTCCTAATGACTTCCTGGCTGCCGACAAAGTAAACATTGTCACCGGGTTCAAGGATGTCATCGCCATGAGGGATAATCATTTTATGCTTCCGGAAAATCATGGCAATGAGAATGCCGTCGGGAAGCCTAACATTCTTTAAAGGAATGCCCAAAAACTGAAAATCATTGGGCAGCCTGGCGCCAAACATACGCACCTTACCGTCAGCAAAATCATCTACGTCCAAAGCTGCAGGAGTCATCAGTATGTGGCTGATTTCATTGGCGGTAATACGTTCCGGATTCAGATTCAGGTCCACGCCCAGCGTCTTATTCAGCAGCGTTGGCTCACTGTCGGTGTATTCTTCGTTGCGCACCCGGGCTACCGTGTGTTTGGCGCCAAAAACCTTGGCCATACGGCAGGCAACCAAATTTACTTCATCGCTGTCTGTTACAGCAACAAACACATCCGCATTACGGACTTCAGGCATTCCCAAAACTTCCGGACTGCAGCCATTGCCCTGAATGGTTAATACATCAAGGGTATCTTTGATAACCTGACGGCATTCATCGTCCTGTTCAATCACCACAACATCATAAGAACCGTCTGCCAGCAGCTTTGCAATACTGTATCCCATCCTGCCGGCGCCTACTACAACAATACGCATAACATCACCTGCTTACCTGAAAATACCTTCCAGTAAAAAACACTCATACGAAATCAATAAGAATTAAAGGATAAAAAACTAAGAATGGACACACTCATACAGAATAATTATACTATATTCAAAGGATTAAATAAATGACTTTTTTAACTGTCAATTCCGAAAAACATTTGTTAAAGCACTTAATAATTAAGTCAGTTACAACTTATTGCAGTACCTTGAGCAAAAGTAAAAGCCCCCGCAGGTTATTCTGCGGGGGCGTTTGTGTGACCGGCAACAATCTATCCTCCCAGGCCGCTTCCAGCCCAGTACTTTCGACGCGTGGGAGCTTAACTGCTGTGTTCGGGATGGGAACAGGTGGGGCCTCCCAGCCATCGTCACCGGATCTCTGGATGGTCTTTTCCCCCCTTCTGCTTCGTCAGACTGCGGCTCGCTCGGTCGATATACGCCAGTATTATCTCCCGTCGCTCGCCTTGTCTTCCTTGCATAAGACCGGAAAATCCTCATCCACTCTTTCAGGTCTTCTCAGACCCTCAAAACTTTACAG
>JAFZIG010000073.1 GCA_017554485.1 Acidaminococcaceae bacterium
ACCTGATAAAAATCCCCCACTTCCGCCACGATCTGAACCGGTTCGCCAAATTCGAATTCGCCGGAAATATTGTCGTCCCTTACCTCGGCTGTGTCGCGCATCCGCACATTCCGCCCGATGATGAAACGTTCCGCGGTATCGGTAAAATGCTGGGCCGCGTTAAAAATGTCGCCGGCTTCGTTCAGGCCCTGGCCTTCACCGCCCCGGCCTTCCGCCAGTGCCGGCCGGGCGCCGAACATGAACAGACATGCCAGAACAAGAAATAATCTTAATACCGTTTTCATTGCAATCACTCTTTCTGTATCTGTTATAGATTCAAGAAAGCCGGTCACTTCCATGACCGGCTCATTTCGCAATTACCCAAACAGCAGCTCCGCTACATGCACCGCCCGTTTTCCTTCCGGCAGCCCCTGCTCCAGTCCTGTCAGGCAGGAATTGCAGTAACAGGTCACCCGCTCCGTGGTAAAACGCTGGCAATAGTCTTTCAGCCACGCCTTGATCTCTTCCGGAGACTTCGGCTGCATGTCCTGTTTGATTTCCCCGAAACGCCGGGGCGCCAGGGTAAAATTATCGGGACGCATGGGCGCGAACAGGAAGCTGCCGTCAAAGTTGATCTCTTCTTCCGTCCCGGGAAGCTCCACGATTTCCACATTCATTTTTCGGAGCACGCTTCGCACCGCTGCCTTTTCTGCCTCTTTCGCCTTGGCACGGTAGCAGTCCTGCAACGTGATGCGTTCCCCTTTATAATCCGGGAACGGAAAATCCGGCAGGCTGTCAATAAACTCATACAGGCTTATGACTTTCGCGGCCGGCCGGTTCTCACTGATAATAATGCTGCAGGTCTCGCAAACGGTGATCACGGTATCATTCCAGCCCGACACCGCCTTGTGGCCCGGACGGCAGCAGCCCACCACGCGCACGCCTTTTTCTTCCATAAAGCACTTTATTTTCTCCGAAACCTGTGGGCGCATACCGGTAAACTTGCAGCTGGGGAAATAATATTTCATGGTCATTCTTCCACAGGCCTTCTGTCATGCCTTACATGCTCCTTAAAGCGTTCCACCTCATTGAGGATCTCATCATAGAATGTACACCGGTCCCGCCCGTGCTGCTTACTCCAGTACAATGCGTCGTCGCTTTGCTGCAGCAGCATATCCAGGTCAGCATCCTCGTTTTCCGACTTCGCGACGCCGATACTCACGGCAAGCGTCCGCATGCGGTCGTCATGCCGGAAAAACTCCTTCAGCGCATTCATAAAAAACTCCATGCGCTCCCTGATTTCGTTTCGGTCATTGATGTTAAACAGCGCCACCACAAATTCGTCTCCGCCCATGCGCGTAATGAAACCGTCAGTAAAGGTTTTACGCAACAGGTTCGCTACCGCCACCAGGGCCTCGTCTCCCACTTTATGTCCGTAGGTATCATTGATGTACTTATAATGATCCAGATCAAAATAACACAGCGTCAGGGTCTCCCCTTTACGCCGGTTCCGCAGCCGCTGATAAAAATGATGGCGGTTATGCAGCCCCGTCAGCGCATCGGTATTGGCCAGCGCCATCACCTGCTTCTGTGCTTCCTTTTCCTTGGTAATGTCACGGGCGATGCCTACCGTCCCGATGATCTCATGGTTCTCATCATACACCGGTGTCTTAAGGATGCTAAGCTCGCACAGGCCCCGCTTGGAATGGTACACCGTTTCCTCGGAATGACAGGTATGCCCTGCTTTGGCTACAGCCAGTTCGGAAGCGCGGCATACGGCCTCTCCGTATTCCGCCTCTTCTCCGGACAGACCCCATATATAGCCGTGGTACTGGTTGGTCACATCCTCTTTGGTCTTGCCCACCGCTTCACAGAAAGCCTGGTTCACCCGCAGATGACAACCCGGCATATCCTTGAACCACATCATGTCGGGCAGCATCTCCGTGATGATATCCAGATACTGGTTGTTCATCCAGGCATCTTTTTCGTCTTTGATACGTTTTTGCAGGCGAACCGCCTCCATCCGGGCAAACACATCGGAAAGGGGCCAGGGCCAGAAGTCGTAAATCTGGTTCAGCGTGGATGCATCCAGTCTATCTGTCTGAGAGGAACAGAGGATGAGCCGCGCCTTGCCGCCAAACTTTTCCCTGAAATGACGCATGGACCATTCTGTTTCGTCGTTCAGGATAACGAAAGTATTCGGCGGCCATTCGGCGCCTGCCGGTATTTCCACAAGAGAAGGGTAACTTTTCACGTCATGTTCAAACCGCTCCAGCGGCAGGAGATGGGCAAAAATAGAAGTCACCTCGTCGGACATACCTACCAGGACAAAAGCGAGCTTATAATGGTACATGGCGCAAATCCCTCCCTCGAAAAAAGATACCTGAAATACCTGTAATTTAATATTAATGTCTTTGTGATAAATATATTATAGTACAAAATCGCTGACAAATAAATAGCTTACATATAAATAATATTAAAAAGAATATAAAGCTTGCCGCGCCAGACCGGGAACATATTACAGCAGATTGGCAAATACAGAAGCCACGAAGACAGTCAAAATACCTGCCAGTGCAATGGATAACGAGCTCATGGCCCCTTCCACTTCCCCCATCTCCAGCGCCTTCACCGTGCCCATGGCATGACTGGAGCAGCCGATGGCGATGCCTTTGGCGATAGGTTCCTGAATGCCGAAAACCTTACAGACAGTTTCCGCAAAGATGTTGCCCAGGATACCGGTGATGGCGATGGAAGCAACCGTGATAGCCACATAGCCGCCCAGTTCCTCCGCCACCCCTATGCCGATGGGCATCGTGATGGATTTCGGCAGCATGGTCACATAGGACGCCCGGTTCAGGCCGAAGAAGCGGGCAAAGGCCAGCACCGAAACCATGGTGACAATAATGCTGGACGTGATGCCGAGCATGACAGCCTTAACATTCTTCTTCAACGCGTCCAACTGCCGGTACAGGGGAACCGCCAGGCAGATGGTAGCCGGCGTCATCAGATAGCTGATGTACTTCGCGCTGTTATTGTACGCAGTGTATTCGATATTGAATAATTTCAGAAACGCCATCGTAAAAACAATGGCCAACAGCATCGGATTCACCAGCGGATGCTTCACTTTTTGTTTCAGGGCCATACCGACGCTATAAAAGAACAGCGTGATAAAAATCCCGAAAAATGTGGAAGTTTGACAGAACGTATTCATGGATCAGATTTCCTTTTCAAGAATCATTTTGTAAATTGTTTCAGTAAATCACATCATGTGGTTTATATCTGCAACAAATTTTTGAGAATCCTTTTCTGTAAAAATACCAGAGGAAACTGTGGAGCTAACGCTCATTCCCCCGTATTTTGTCTGCGGGAGCGGCGGAGGAACCACTGGGTGATCCGTCCCGTTGCTATCATAACGATAAACGTGACTGCCACAATAATAGTAACATACGCCGTAAGCGACGACCGCAGTTCGTCCCAGGCGTCGATCAGTCCCACCGCAGGAGGAACAAACAGCAACGGCATAATGAAAATCAGGAAGGATGAGACTTCCTCTATGTCTTTAACTTTCAGGATTTTCCGTTCCAGCGCCAGGAACAGAAGCAGGATGCCGTAAATGCCGGCCGGGATCGGGAACGGGATTAGCGCGTGCAGCACTTCCCCAATAAATGAAAACGCGATAATGATAGTAAACTGTTTAAATACTTTCAATGTGGACAACTCCCGTATAACTATCGTAAAAAAAGCCCTGCAGGGAAACTGCAGGGTATTATTCTTTTGGTGCGCCTGAGACGAATCGAACGTCCGCACCCGGTTCCGGAGACCGGCGCTCTATCCACTGAGCTACAGGCGCAGTTAAATTGTACGAAATGTATTATAGCACAGTTTTCCTTTTGTAGCAAATAATAATTTTATTTAC
>JAFZIG010000074.1 GCA_017554485.1 Acidaminococcaceae bacterium
ACCGACCTCCGCCCGATACCAAAATTACTGTAACACTTAACGCTATTTTAAGCAAGATTAAAAGTTAACGCCTCGCTGTTTGCAAGTGTAATTTCCACTTTACTTTTGATGCTTTTTAGAGTGGAAATAAACTTTTCACTTTAGCCCTTTTTAGCAAAATTATTTACAACAGTCTTTGCCAGAATGTGATATGATATATACGATTATGTAACGCCACACAGTTCTTTATCTGCAGGATGTCCATACGAATGCAACAATCCGTATGCAAAAAGAACCTGGCTCATCTTATGAATTAGAAACGAAACGAGGCACAAGTTTGAAACAAAGGAAGATTAAAGTACCTTAAAAATGGGCGCACGAAATAAACCTCATACAATATGGTTTAAAAATTTAGAAGAACCAAGAGTTATTCAGCTACTGACTCCAGTTCGTCCTTGAAGATATAGCCTCTCATACGGAGTAACTGTAATCCCTGTTTTTTGGAGATAATAATAGAATGCTCCGTAATCTTGTCGGCAAGATACCCTGCTGCGGAATAAGGCTCGCGTTTGAAAAGGATGTTCCAGATAGCGGTCAGGAGCATCCTGCAGATAGCAATAATTGCTTTTCTGTGACCACGACGGGCTTTGGTTCTGCGGCAGCGTTCTCTGCATTCAGGATGTTTATCGGATCGGATGACGGCATTGGCAACCTGTACAAGAAGCGGTTTCAGGAAATTACCAGCCCGTGAGATCCGGTTGGACTTCACCTTGCCACTGCTCTGGTCGTTGCGGGGGCAACATCCAGCCCAGGAGGCAAGGTGCTTTGCAGAAGGGAATACGGACATGTCTGTCCCGATTTCAGACAGGAGCGAGATGGCGGACATCGGATCCTTGGACAAGCCCGGCACGGAATGGATCAGTTCAAGCTGTTGTGAATACGGTTTGGCCAATTGGAAGATTTCCTGTTCTATGTTTTCTTTATGAACAGTGATTTCGTCAATATGCTGCAAGCATTCCCGTAACTTTGCAGCCTGCTCACGGGAGACAGCGCCGTCGACGGCATCCTGAATCTCAGACATAGGGTGTTTACAACGTTTGTCCACAAATGGAGAGACATCGAATTTCTCACCGGGATGTTCCAAAATAAAGCAGATGATGGAACGTGAGGATTTTCCAAACACGTCAGAGAACACGTCATCCAGTTTAAGATTGGAAACAGTAAGGCCATTCAAGGCGCGGTTCTTTTCCCCGGTCAGCATGTTAGTGAGCTTGCGTCGGTAGCGCACAAGGTCGCGGAGCTGGCGGATGTCTTTTGGTGGGATAAAGCTAGGCTTGACCATATCGCACATAAACAGGTCGCAGATCCATTTGGCGTCTTTCCGGTCAGTTTTGTTTCCCTTCTGGGGCTTGGTGTATTTCGGATGGGCTAACGTAACTTGGCAGGTCTGCTCCAACACATTGAAAACGGGAATCCAATACTTACCGGCAGATTCCATGCAGACTTCTTCGCAATCGTATTTGATAAGCCAGTTGGACAGGTCGTGCAGCCCTTTTGAAAAGGAAGAGAAACGGGATTGCTTATACTCGGTACGCCCGTTGGGATCGGTGATACCGATACAGACATAGATCCAGGTCTTGTGCACGTCAAGACCGCAACAGTTTTTACGAAAGATTTTAAAAGGCACATCGAACCTCCTGTGCAAAGAATTAGGAAGTTCAGCAGGGACTGGCTATCCGGCAAAATCGAGCCGATTTGAAAGAGATAAGTTTTCGGGCTGTTTGTTTGCGTCAGTCGTTGATGCCTTAACGGATAACCGAACCATATAACAATGCGGGGTTGCCGCTATACAGCCCCATCACTCTCCTCCACGGGTTCTGTAGTATGCTGAAACTCCCGTGAATAGTATAGCAATAATATAAGGCGATGGCACCGTGTTTCATGCAACGTTGGTGCCTTTCGCAGAAAGGCAGATTATAACAATGGAAATGCAGATGGAATTCATACGGAAACTCCCGTCACCCCAGGAACTGATGGAAGAATATCCTCTGGGCGCCGCGGCCCTGGCCGTCAAAACAGCAAGGGATAAAGAAATAACAGATATTTTTTCCGGTAAAGATGACCGTTTTGTCCTGATCATCGGCCCCTGCTCCGCCGACAATGAAGACGCGGTTCTGGACTATGTCAGCCGTCTGGCAAAGGTTCAGGAAAAAGTGAAAGATAAGCTGATGCTGATCCCCCGTGTCTACACCAACAAACCCCGCACCATCGGCGTCGGTTATAAAGGGATGCTGCACCAGGCCAACCCGGAAGGTAAGGAAGACATGCTTTCCGGCATCACCGCCATCCGTAAGATGCATGTGCGGGTGGTACAAGAGACCGGCCTCACCAGTGCGGAGGAGATCCTGTACCCGGAGAACCATCGTTACCTTTCCGATATTTTGTCCTATGGCGCCATCGGCGCCCGCTCCGTGGAAGATCAGCTGCACCGGATGATCGCCAGCGGCGTGGGCATTCCCGTAGGCATGAAAAATCCTACCGGCGGCGATATTGCCGTCATGATGAATTCTATCGAAGCGGCCCAGCATGAGCAGAGTTTTTTATTCCACGGCTGGGAAGTACGTACCAAAGGCAATCCTGTGGCTCACGCCATTTTGCGGGGCTATGTGGATAAATTCGGGAACAACATGCCCAACTATCATTATGAAGACCTGCAGGGGCTGCTGGATGCCTATCACGAACGTGAAATTGTCAACCCGGCTGCCATCGTGGACGCCAACCATTCCAACTCCGGTAAAAAATATCTGGAACAGATTCGAATTTCCAAAGACGTGATGCACAGCCGCCAGGTGTCCCCGGATATCCGCCAGCTGGTAAAAGGCCTCATGATCGAGAGTTACATTGAAGACGGCAGCCAGAAGATCGGCGCCGGCGTGTACGGACGTTCCATCACCGATCCCTGCCTAGGCTGGCCGAAGAGCGAACGCCTGATTCTGGAGCTGGCGGAATTTGCATGAAGCCGATGCTTTAATAAAGCCGATTGAGCACAAAAAAAAAACGAAACCAGTTTTCTATAATTTTTTTGAAAAATTTTAAAAACCTGGTCTCGCTGAAAACGGAAGCAATTTTCAATTGGAAAATCGCTTCCACCCCTTCAAGGGGTGGTTCGCTTAGCCCTATAAGGGCCCAACACAGGCCAGCGCCTAAATGACGCTGGCTTTCACTTTGTTCAAGCCGTCGTGGTATGACTACTGGTCACCCTTAAAAGGATCTTCATA
>JAFZIG010000075.1 GCA_017554485.1 Acidaminococcaceae bacterium
GGGAAGCCTTTCTTATAACAGCGGTTGGAAATCAGCGCGTCAAACACGTCCGCTACAGCCATAACACGGGCCGACAGCGGAATGTCTTCCCCGGCAAGCCCGGAAGGATATCCTTTCCCATTCCACTTTTCATGGTGGTACATGGCAAGGTTCTTCGCTTCGTACAGGTAATCCGAATCAGGCACTTTGTCAATCAGGGAGGAAATAATATTCCCTCCTGCCGTGGTATGGGTCTTCATGATTTCAAACTCTTCGTCCGTCAGTTTGCCCGGCTTGTTCAGGATCATGTCAGATACATTGATTTTGCCGACGTCGTGCAACGGAGCAGAGCTTACCACATTACGCATAAATTTATCAGTCAGCTGCTCCTGATAAACGCCTTCCTTCTTTAGTTCTTCCAGTAGGATTTTTACGTACGCTGCTGTCTTGCGAATATGATCCCCGGTGTTCTGGTCGCGGTTTTCTACCATGTCTGCCAGTGTAAGCAGGAACGCGTCGTGCATCTTGCGGATCGTCTCATTTTTATGATTGATATCCGTAACGTACTGCACGCTGTCGTTGGTCATTTTTACAAATGCCCGGTACAGGTTTTCAATTTCGTCACCGGTACTGATATTAAGCTGGCGGATTTCTGCCAGATTGTTTTCAAGGGCTTTTTCGTCGTCAAATACAAAACCGTCCGTAGTTTTTGCCATGGAATTGATCGGTGTTATAATCCGGTGCGCAAGAATCGCTGCCACCAGCAGAATGACCAGCAGGATGGCAGAAAAAACCTCGGCCAGTCTGTTGTAATACCGTTCCGTGTCTTCCCGAAGATGATTCATGGAAATATCTACTGCCGCGTAGCACTGGCACTTGCCGTCACTATCGTACACCGGCGTGTAGACCGAAAGCAGCCAGCCAAATTTATCATCAGATATAACTGGTTCGATCCTGCCGCCTTTTAACAGCGTGGGCAGATATTTTTCAAACGCCTCGTCAAATTCAACCACTTCGCCCGGTTTACCGGCTGCTGTTTCATCGGTGTCCAAATCAAACACTACATGACATCCGTCCGGTAAAATCTTATACACATAAACATATTTAATATTCGGAGAACTGTCACGGATGATTTCTAGCTGCCGTTTTGTATTCATATAACCGCCGGCCATTTCCCCGTTTTTTATAAAATTGGGAACCAGGTCAGCATCAATTACGCTGGCAACCAGCGCAGAAGTGGAAATCCCGAGCCGTTTATGCTGCTCGATAGTGGCATCCCGATAGTACTGATAACTAAGCCTCGCAGATACAATACCAAAGACGGCAAGCGCAACAAAAATCAGCAACAGGATTTTAGTCTGTATAGAAAAATGCAACAGTCCCTTACTCTTGTTTTGATTATTATTTTTTGCAGAGGGCTGCAGTTGTTGTCCATTTTGCAGCTTCAACGTCTGCGGCTCCTGTTTAGCTGCACTTTGCATTTCGTTATTCATTTATTATTCTCCGCTTCCCAAAGAAGCACATTTTTATTACCAAATTTCAAACCTTACACACTTTAATACAATTATGGATTGATAATTTATTTTATCATAATATAATGCAGAATACAATAAAAAACACCGGGGTTATCCATATTTACATTTGGATAACTCCGATGTTTATCTTAGTCACAATTTAGCAGGTATGACACTTGTCATACAGGCCGGTCTTTTTCAGCACCCGGACTGCGGTCTCGCCAATGTGGGCTACCGTGTCCGCTACCTCGATGCCAACCGCGTTCAACGCCTTGATCTTGTCATCGGCAGTTCCTTTGCCGCCGCTGATGATAGCGCCTGCATGGCCCATCCGTTTGCCCGGAGGCGCCTGACGGCCGCTGATGAAACCGATGACCGGTTTTTTCATGTTGGCCTTGATCCACTCCGCCGCTTCTTCTTCCGCCGTGCCGCCGATTTCACCGATCATGATTACGGCTAATGTATCATCATCATTATTAAAAGCTTCCAGCGCTTCAATATAGTCCATGCCTTTGACCGGGTCGCCGCCCAAACCTACTGCAGTGGTCTGGCCGATGCCCGCCATGGTCAGCTGATAAGTCGCTTCATAGGTCAGGGTACCGGAACGGCTGATTACGCCTACATGGCCTTTCTTGTGAATATAGGTGGGCAGTAATCCCAGACGGCATTCATCTACCGTTAAAATACCGGGGCAGTTGGGGCCTAATACGCGGGTCTTCTTGCCTTTCATGTAAGCCCGTACCTTTACCATATCCTGTACCGGGATGTGTTCGGTGATGCAGCATACGAAATCCAGTTCCGCATCAATGGCTTCACAGATAGCATCCGCCGCAAAACGGGCCGGAACATAAATCACAGAGGCGTTACCGCCGGTAGCTTCTTTCGCTTCAC
>JAFZIG010000076.1 GCA_017554485.1 Acidaminococcaceae bacterium
AAGAGATTTGCGGGGATCTGCTCCTAGTACGAGAGGACCGGAGTGGACGGACCAATGGTGTACCAATTATGCCGCCAGGCGTACCGTTGGGTAGCTACGTCCGGGCAGGATAAACGCTGAAAGCATCTAAGCGTGAAACCAGCCCCAAGATGAGATCTCTCATGACACAAGTCAGTAAGACGCCTTGAAGAAGACAAGGTTGATAGGCCGGGAGTGTAAGTGCAGCAATGTATTGAGCGGACCGGTACTAATCCGTCGAGGGCTTGATTTGAAAGCAGGAAAGGCGAGTTGGTTTTGTAAGTAGTTTCTTCTGTACGGTATTGAGGGTCCGGAAGGACCTGAAAGAATGGATGAGGATTTTCCGGTCTAATGCAAGGAAGGCCAGGGGAGCGACGGGAGATAATACTGGCGTATATCGACCGGGCGAGCCGCAGGCTGACGCGGCAGAAGACGGAAAAGACCATCCGGAGATCCGGTGATGATGGCTGAGAGGTACCACCTGTTCCCATCCCGAACACAGCAGTTAAGCTCTCACGCGTCGAAAGTACTGGGCTGGAAGCGGCCTGGGAGGATAGATTGTTGCCGGTCAAACAAACGCCCCCGCAGAACAACCTGCGGGGGCTTCTTGTATGGTGTCTTAATCATTATGATGCTTTGCATAAAACTCATTGTAATCTTTTAACATATATTGTAGCAGGGATGGCGTATCTAATCCGTATGGACAACGGCTCTTACATAAATCACAATGAACGCACTCTTCAATTTTTTGCATTTTGGCATACCATTCATCACTCATAAATCTCTTATACGGTGAGCGGCGCAACAGCATAGCCATCCTGGCTGCTTGCGGTATGTCGATATTCACTGTGCAGGGCAGACAGTATCCGCAGCTTCGGCAGAAATTGCCGGATAACTCTTTCCTGTCTTTTTTAATGACTTCTTTCAGTTCCTCCGTCATTTGTTGGTCAACTTCCGTAAGTTTTAGCCACTGCTCCAGTTCCCAGTCGTGCTGGATTCCCCAAATAGGCACAACGTTATCGCATTCCTGCATGAAAGCATAACAGGCGGCTGCATTGGTCAGCATACCGCCGGATAAACCTTTCATGGCAATAAACCCCATATCGTGTTTTTTACAATTATTAACCAGTTCGAAATCCTTCTCTGTTGCCAGATAACAGAAAGGGAACTGGAGGGTTTCGAAGTGGCCGGATTCAATTGCCTGATGGGCAACCTTTAATCGGTGATTAGTTATTCCGATATGCCGGATATATCCTTTCCTTTTTGCGTCCAATGCTGCTGCATACGATCCCTTTTCATCTTCCGGGGACGGCATGACAGCCGGATTGTGGAATTGGAAAATGTCAATATAATCTGTTTGCAAACGCTTTAAGGAAAGCTCGATATGTTCTGTTACCGTTTTGTAATCCGTTCCGCCGCTTTTGGTGGAAATAATAATATCGTGGCGGACGTCATGCAGTGCTTCACCGATCTTTTCTTCGCTGTCGGTGTACATGTTGGCAGTATCAAAATAGTTGATGCCATTGTCATAGGCTTTGCGCAACAGTTTTCCTGCTTCCTCTTTGGAAATACGCTGAATAGGAAGGCAGCCCATTGCGGTTTTGGTAACCCATAAATCTGTTTTTCCTAATCTTACTTTTTTAATGTTCATGATTCCTCTCCCCGTATAATATCTTATTTCTTTCTCTTGTTAATTAATGTGGAATTCTGATTTAATTATATACGATAAAATTTGGTTTGAATAGAAATAAAATATAAATAATTAAATGGAATCCAAATCGTCTGCATCACCTGTGGGAAAATGCTGCAAGAAGTTAAGAAAAGGATTGTCATGCAGGGGAAAATATAGTATAATACAATAGTTAAATTTGAATTATCTCATTAAGCAGACACTGGTCAGGATGCTAGCGCAATTCCCGGCAGGCACCAGGACGAAACGGTCAGAGCTTTTTGAGTAATGTAATTTGGAGGAATTTGTATGTCCGGACATTCGAAATGGGCAAATATCAAACACAAAAAAGGGAAGGCAGATGCAGCAAGAGGTAAAATTACCACGAAAATCGGCCGTGAGATCACCATTGCTGTACAGATGGGCGGTCCCGACCCGGTAGGTAATATGCGTCTGAAGCTGGCGCTGGCTAAGGCAAAGGCCAATAACATCCCGAAAGATAATATCAAGCGCGCGATTGCCAAAGGCGCCGGTGAGGCCAACGGCGCAAAGTATGAAGAGATTACGTACGAAGGCTATGGTCCGGCTGGTGTGGCCATCATGCTGGATGTGCTGACCGATAACCGGAACCGTGCGGCTGCGGATATCCGTCACGCATTTACCAAGCATGGCGGTAACATGGGTGAAACCGGTTCTGTAGGCTGGATGTTCAAGCGTAAAGGTATTTTTACGATTGACAAGGAAGCCGGCTATGATGAAGATGAAGTCATGATGATTGCGCTTGACGCCGGTGCGGAAGACATGAAATCAGATGAAGACAGTTTTGAAATAGTGACCCAGCCGGAAGACTATGATGCTGTAGAAAAGGCGCTGGCTGACAACAATATCGAAACTGTTATGTCGGAAATCACGATGGTCCCGGATACGATGGTCCAGCTGACAGATGAAGACGCGGAGAAAGTCCGCAAAACAATTGATATGTTCGACGATATGGACGACGTACAGGAAGTCTATACCAACGCTGACTTGCCGGATGAAGACGACGAGGAATAAGAATGAGCAGGCAGGCTTCATACAAGCCTGCCTTTTATATTTTAGGAACCATTGTTTCACACTTTTGCCACTTGTGTTATGTATAATACAATTAACCGGGGGAATGATATGTTAGCATTAGGGATCGATCCGGGTACGGCTATCTGCGGCTATGGGGTTGTGGAGATGAAGGACAGTGCGCTGAAACCGGTTTTTTATGGTTCTATATTGACGAACAAGGACTGGTGTCCGGAAGAACGGCTGCTGAAGATTCATCAGGATATCTCCGACATAATCAAACATTTTCATCCGGATTTTATGTCTATCGAAAAATTGTATTTTAACCGCAATGTCAACACGGCTATCCCGGTTGCCCAGGCCAGAGGTGTGGTGCTACTGGCAGCGGCAGGGCAGAAACTTCCGATTCTGGAGTTTACGCCGATGCAGATTAAAAAATCAGTAACAGGGACAGGCGCAGCCGAAAAATCACAGATTATCTTTATGGTGCGACGGTTACTGGGAATCCGGGAGGAAATAGAACCGGATGATACAGCAGATGCGTTGGCGGCAGCTATCTGCGGACTGAATCAGGCACGGGTGCTGCAGCTGCAGGCTAAGGGCGGCGTGCGTATAGGGGAGATCCTGGAAGCACAGCGTAATCCGCTAAGCAAAAGATAACAGACCATGCCAAACGTCGATTGTTTTTTGCAGATATTTTCCAGAACAATGTATTGGAGCGTGTATTATGATTGGTTCGATAAGAGGAACAGTAGTCAGTCAGGCAATGGATTATTGCCTGATTGAGACAGCGGGCGGAGTCGGGTATCGTGTGTTTATGCCGGGTTCCCAGCTGCGTACGTTGTCTGTGGGCCAGGCTGTCAAGGTCCTGACGTATATGGCGGTCAGGGAAGATGCAATTCAGTTGTACGGCTTTCTGACACAGCAGTATTATGATTTATTTACGCTGTTACTGAGTGTAAGCGGTATCGGTCCCAAAGGCGCCATAGGCATTTTGGGAGCGGCCAGGCCGGAAGATTTCTATCTGGCGGTACAGAGCCGGGACCTGAAGATGCTGACAAAGCTGCCCGGTATCGGGAAAAAGACCGCCGAGCGCATGGTGCTGGAACTGAAAGATAAAATCGGTACGCTGGAAAGCGAGGAAAATGACAGGGAGTTTGCTGCCGCAGTCAGCGGTAAGGCGGGAACTGAAGCAGTCAATGAGGCGATGGCAGCCTTATCTGCGTTAGGTTACTCCAACTCGGAAATTTTGCCTGTTTTGCGGAAGATTCCCGAGTATGGCACGCTGAAACGGGACGAACTGATTCGCAGGGCGCTGCAGATTTTTGCTAATAAATAGTGTGGAAATAAGAGGAAAACAGTATGGAATTTGATGACCGGCTGGTAACATCGGAGTTAACGGAGTCTGACGGGGAGCAGTACAGCCTTCGTCCCCGGACGCTGGAAGAGTATATCGGACAGGATAAAGTAAAACAGAATATAGCGGTGTTCATAGAAGCGGCCCTGAAGCGGAACGAGGCGTTGGATCATGTGCTCCTGTTCGGTCCTCCCGGTTTGGGAAAAACTACACTGGCCAATATTATTGCCAACGAACTGCATGTAAACATGCGCGTCACGTCGGGACCTGCCATTATGCGGCAGGGAGACCTGGCGGCTATCCTCAGCACATTGTCGGAAGGGGAAGTACTGTTTATTGATGAGATCCACCGTCTGCCGAAAGCCGTGGAAGAGATTCTGTATTCAGCCATGGAAGATTTCCAGCTGGATATTGTGATCGGTAAAGGGCCGGGGGCTCAGAACGTACGCCTACCTCTTCCCAGGTTTACGCTGATCGGGGCCACTACGAGGCTGGGCTCTTTGGCGGCGCCCCTGCGGGAACGTTTTGGCGTGCAGTGCAGGCTGGAGTTTTACCAGCCGGAACAATTACGTATTATTGTAAACAAATCGGCGGAAAAGCTGGCTGTCGGGATGACACCGGAAGGCGCGCTGGAAATCGCCCGCCGTTCCCGGGGTACGCCCCGCGTGGCAAACCGTCTGTTAAAACGGGTACGGGATTTTGCCCAGGTATCGGGACAGGACGTGATTGACCGGAAACTGGCTGATGAAGCTCTTTCCCGCTTGGAGGTTGACAGTTACGGGCTGGATCAGAATGACCGGAGGATCCTGCAGACAATTGTAAGGAAGTTTGGCGGCGGTCCTGTAGGGGTAGATACCATTGCTGCTGCTGTCAGTGAAGAAGCCGGTACCATTGAAGACGTTGTGGAACCGTATCTGATGCAGCTTGGCTTATTGCAACGGACGCCCCGCGGACGCGTAGCTACCAGAGAAACATACCGGTATCTGGGTATTCCCTGTCGTCCGGACGACGATCCGAACGGTAAGCCGAAGATCGAACAGCCTTCACTGTTGTAAAGGATAAAACGATGAAACTATTGTTGCATGCCTGCTGCGGTCCCTGTGCCTGTTATCCGACAAAGGTGTTATCAGAGCAGGGCGTGGATTTTACACTGCTGTACTACAATCCCAACATACATCCGTATAAAGAGTTTAAACACCGCTTGTCTGCTTTACGTGAACTGTCGGAGAAGCAGGATTACCGGCTGATTATTGATAAGACCTATCCGCTGGAAGAATGCATGCAAGGGATGTTGGAAGAACCTGTGGTACGTTGCGCTTTCTGTTACCGGATGCGGCTGCGTTATTCAGCAAAGTTTGCAGTGGACCATGGTTTTACCGCGTTTTCCACAACCTTGCTGTACAGTCCGTATCAGAAGCATGATCTGATCGTGCAGGCAGCGGAAGCTGCAGCGGAAGAGTTTGGCGTTGCGTTTTTCTATCAGGACTGGCGCCCGCATTATCAGGAGGGCGTGGATATCAGCCTGGCTTTGGGATTATATCGCCAGCCTTATTGCGGCTGCGTGTTCAGTGAACGGGACCGTTATATGGAATGGAAAAAGCCAAAAACTGAACCAGGAGACCGGCTGGATCCTGGTCGTGATGCAGGCGATGGCCGGGCGGAAAACAAGCCGTTTGTCCGTATAACCAAGAATATTATCCAGCTTCAGAAGCAGGATACGATCTTATATAAATGAGTTGTTGATAATCTGATCGGCTTTGAATTATTGAATCAGGTAGGCGACATGAAGAAAAATGTTACTGTTAATAGTATAATAAAATATTTGTATGCGTTTATAGCCATAACAGCCTGCCTATTTACTGGTGATGTCCGGGCATCTTCTGACATTGACGTAGGCCTGATCGTTTCCCAGTATTCCGCAGAATTGATTTTTCCTTCTTCCTTTGTTGCGACAGAGCCCGGCGGGGAAAAGACGACACTGGAAAAAGGAAAATATTTTATCTCAGCAAACCAGGGGACAATTAAATTGGGAGACCGTCAACTGTCCAGCGGTACCGTTTTGGAAATCGTAGAACAGGAAGAAAAAGACAAAGCTAAAGATAAAAATCAATCTCCTTCTACCCGCTCCGGCCATCAGTTTACCGTAAACCGTCAGGAGTATAGGGGAACGCTGAAAATCTATCTGACGAACGATGGCAAGAGTTTAACAATTGTAAACCGGGTGCCTATGGAGTATTATGTAAACGCTGTACTGGGTCCCAAGTCTTCTCCCATCTGGCCGGACGAAGCAATAAAAGCGCAGGCTGTTGCGGTTCGCAGCCTGGCTTGGTACTATAAACAGAATCCGGAAAACAATCTGTTTGCCGTCAGGGCGGTGGAACCGGAGGCTTTTTATGGCGGTATCCGCAATGAAAATAAAAATATAACAAAGATTGCGGCGCTCACTGCAGGGCAGGTGTTGTTCTACAATGGGTATCCGGCTGCTGCCTATACATGCGAAAGCAGCGGAGGCATGACAGTGAGTGCTTCTGAAGCCATGCATAAGGACATTCCTTATTTGCAGGCGGTACAGGACTATGATACTGACTGTCCCGATTTTACCTGGGAAAAAAAGATCCAGGCTGTAACGATCAGCAGGATTTTGGAACAGGGTGGACAAAAGCTGGGAAGATTACGCGGATACCGTATATCGGACAGTGAAAAACCTGACCTTAAGGATCGCTATCCCAGTGGCAGAGTGAAGACAATTTACTGGCAGGGAGAGTTAGGCAGCGTAACCATGACCGGGCAGGAGTTTGCCGACTTGCTGGCCTTGAGCAGCAACTGGTTTGATGTTTATGTAACGGATCCGGTTCCGCAAAAGCTGGATGTACCCATTGAAAATGGCTATGGGATAGAAATTGGGAAAAAACAGATTCCCATCGAAGTTAAAGGACGTGAAAAAAGTGCCTGGAAATCTGCGATTCCCGGTTTTCATTTCCTGGAAGGAACGAAGAACGAAACCATTTTGTTTAAAGGAAAAGGAATAGGCCGCGGCCTGGGCCTGTCTAAGTGGGGCGCTAAAGGTATGGCTGACGCTGCGCCGGAAAAGGCAAAAGACTATTATAAAACCATTTTACAACATTATTATCCGGGAACCAGTCTGGTCTCCGTATACTAAAAAACACGGATTCATTCCATGGCTGCAATTTGGACAGCCGTACATTATTTGAAATTTCCTGAATACAGAAAAGAGACCCTTATGAAAGTAACTGATTTTGATTATTTTTTGCCGAAAGAACGGATTGCCCAGCATCCGACAGAACCCCGGGACCACAGCCGGCTGCTGGTGGTAGATAAATATACCGGCGCCATGGAGCACCGACATTTTTATGACCTGCCCCAGTATCTTCGTCCCGGCGACTTACTGGTGTTCAATGACACCCGGGTGATTCCGGCCCGTCTGTACGGATATAAAGATACCGGCGCCCATGTGGAAGTGTTCCTGCTGACCCGGCTAAACAATACAGACTGGGAAGTGCTGGTACGTCCTGGTAAAAAGCTGCAGGTTGGCGCCCATGTAAAATTTGCGGAAGAATTGTCCGGAGCCATTATCGGTCATACGGATTTTGGCGGACGTATCATCCGTTTTGCGTTTGAGGGAGTATTTGAAGAAATACTGGATCGTCTGGGCGAAGTACCGTTACCGCCTTATATTACGGCAGAGCTGGAAGACAAGGAGCGCTATCAGACCGTTTATAACAGGGATCCGGGATCTGCTGCGGCTCCTACAGCCGGACTGCATTTTACAAAAGAACTGCTGCAGAAGATTAAAGACATGGGTTGTGAAGAGGTGTTTGTAACTCTGAATGTAGGCTTGGGAACATTCCGTCCGGTTACGGAGGAGAACATCGAAGACCATCCCATGCACAGGGAGTTTTACAGCGTGACTCCTGAAGCGGCGGCTGCCATCAACAAGGCGAAAGCAGAAGGACGTCGTATCGTCGCGGTGGGAACGACAGCGGTACGCACATTGGAGTCTGCCGGTGCCACGGGGGAAGTGAAGGCCGGAAGCAGTTGGACACAAATTTATATTTATCCGGGCTTCCGTTGGCATATCGTGGACGCGCTGGTGACCAATTTCCATTTGCCCCAAAGTACACTGTTGATGCTGGTATCCGCCCTGTCTTCGCGGGAAGTGATGCTGCACACGTATGCGGAAGCGGTAAAACAGGAATATCGTTTCTTTTCTTTTGGCGATGCCATGTTCATTACAGATCTTGAGAAAAAGCAGTCTGTCGTTTTTTAGAATTTAGGAGATTTCATGCACGCGGTAACATATGAATTAGTGAAAGAAGCAATACAGGGCAAGGCAAGGCGGGGGCGGTTGCATACACCTCACGGAACCTTTGAAACACCTATGTTCATGCCGGTGGGTACCCAGGCAACCGTAAAGACGCTGTCCCCTGAGGAACTGTATGATATGGAAAGCCAGGTGGTACTGGCCAACACCTACCATCTGTTTTTGCGCCCCGGCAGCGAACTGGTGAAAAAAGCCGGAGGCCTGCACAAGTTTATGAATTACAACCGCGGCATGCTCACTGACAGCGGCGGGTTTCAGGTTTTCAGCCTGGGAGAGATGCGGAAGATTACGGAAGAGGGCGTATTGTTCCGTTCCCATATTGACGGCAGCAAACAGTTCCTGTCTCCGGAAGTTTCTGTGAGAGTACAGGAGGAACTTGGAGCTGATATTGCTATGGCCTTTGATGAGTGTATTCCTTATCCTTCGGATTTTAATTACACAAAAAAGTCAACAGAACGGACTACACGCTGGGCGGAGCGCTGCCTGAAAGCCCATACCCGCCCGGACCAGGCGCTGTTCGGCATCGTGCAGGGCGGCATGTTCCCGGAACTGCGGAAAATGAGCGTGCAGGCATTGCGGGAAATGGATTTTGCAGGCTATGGTATCGGCGGGTTGTCAGTAGGAGAACCAAAGCCTGTTATGTATGAAATGCTTGATCGGACTACTGACTGGATGGACAAACAGAAAGTCCGCTACCTGATGGGAGTAGGGACGCCGGACTGTATTGTGGAAGGCGTAAACCTGGGCGTAGATATGTTCGACTGCGTGTTCCCCACCCGGGTGGCCCGGAACGGCACAGCCATGACGGCCCGGGGCCGGCTGGTGATCCGCAACGCTGTGTACGCGGAAGATTTCCGGCCTGTCGATGAGCACTGCAACTGTTATACCTGCCGTAATTTTTCGCGGGCTTATATCCGTCATTTATTTAAAGCGGAGGAAACCTTTGGCCTGCGGCTGTTGTCTATTCACAACCTGCATTTTCTTCTGGATTTTACCAAAAAGATACGGGAAGCCATTGAAATGAATCGCTTTGCGGAATTCCGGAAAGACTTCTGGAAGCACTGGGAAGAAAAGGATACGCGGCCTGAAGATTTAGCATAATCATATTTAGTTAAAAATCTATAAATTTAAGTAAGACAAATTACTGAAATTCTGCTATAATATTTATGTTATTTTCAAATGTTTTAAACTGACATCCGGGAGGTGTAAGATGAACGATATGATGGTGATGGCCAATGCTATACTGCCTTTTATATTGATGGCGGCTATTTTTTATTTTATGTTATGGCGTCCCCAGAAGCAGGAACAGAAAAAACGGAAAGAACTATTGGATTCGCTTAAGCGCGGCGACAAGATCATAACCATCGGCGGTATATATGGCACGCTGACCAAGGTAGGCCCGATGAAGGTGAAGGTTCGTCTGGCGGAAGGAATCGAGATTGAAATGGCCAGGACGGCCATCAGCGGATTCCAGGATGCCAATGCGGATGTTCAGCCTGAAAAGCTGGATGCCTGATGGAACGTTTTTCGCTGCAAGAAGAGAAGTGCCGGGTACGGCGTGAGTTAAAAGAATCTGCGGTACGTTTTTCGGAACGTTATGTTGCTGAGGCAAGCCGTGCGGTTTGCGATACGGTACTGCAGAGCAACGAATTCAGAAAGGCTGCCGTGATTTTCGGTTACCTTTCTTTTCGCAATGAGATTTCTGTTGACGCAGTGCTTGCAGAAGCGTTGCGTTTGGGGAAAAGGGTTGCGGTTCCGTGGATTGTTTCTCAAACCGAGATGAAAGCCGCATTGCTGAAGTCGTTGGATAACCTTCCGGTTGACCGCTACGGAATCCGGACGGTGCCGGAACCGGTGAATTTTGTTGTGCCTGGGGATATTGATCTGATCCTCGTACCCGGGGCAGGGTTTTCACCGAAGGGTTACCGCATGGGACGGGGAGCCGGGTTTTACGACAGATTTTTGATTCAAACGGATGGTTTCCGGCTGGGTATCACCTTTGATGCTCTGTTACGGGAAGCGATCCCGGTAGATGACTACGATCAGTCGGTGGAGGCGTTGGTTACAGAAACAGAGTTTATCCGCTGCACAGGCGCGTGGCGTGGCAGAAATGCGGTTATTTTTTGAAAAGGTTTAAAGCTGCAAGCGTTTATATATGCGATATGCAGTTGATATAAAATATTACGATAGTAACAGATGAAAGGGGTAACGTAATTTTGAGGTGGAATGAATTAGGCAAATTCCTGATCGTCGCGCTGGCGATCGTAGGGGGATTCGTTATGTATATCCGACCGCTGGCCAGCTCGGTCAAACAGGGCCTGGATCTGCAGGGCGGGACCCATGTTGTGCTGCAGGCTGTGGAGACGCCGCAACAGAAGGTGAATGATGACGCCTTGGACCGGGCTACCCATATCATTGAGCGCCGGGTCAACGCGTTGGGCCTGACGGAGCCGGTGGTGCAGCGGCAGGGTCGTGACCGCATTATCGTGGAGCTGCCGGGCGTAAAGGATCCGGAAAAGGCGATTAATATGCTGGGCAAGACCGCCATGTTGGAGTTCAAGGATCCCAACAACAAGACGGTCCTCACCGGTACGGACTTACAGGACGCGAAAGCGGTGGTGGGCAACAGTAACCAGCCCGTTGTCTCCCTGGTGTTTTCCGATGCAGGAGGCCAGAAGTTTGCTGACGTGACGGCTCGCAACGTAGGTAAGCGCATCTCCATTACTTTGGACGGGGAGATCCTGACGGCTCCTGTGGTGCAGGAAGCCATTACCGGAGGCAGGGCCCAGATCACCGGCAACCGGAGTATGGAAGAGGCCCAGCATTTGGCGATTCTGTTGCGCAGCGGTTCTCTGCCTGTAAAACTGGAGATTATCGAGAACCGCACAGTCGGCCCGACCTTAGGCCAGGATTCCAAGGAAGCCAGCCAGAAGGCATTCCTGATCGGTGTGGCCGGTGTCTTTGTGTTCATGATTTTGTTCTACCGTCTCAGCGGCGTGGTTGCGGACATCGCCCTGCTGCTGTACACGATGTTGTTATTGCTGGTGATGCGTTACCTGAACGCCACCCTGACCCTGCCGGGCATGGCGGGCATCATCTTGTCCATCGGCATGGCGGTTGACGCCAACGTGCTGATCTTTGAACGGTTCAAGGAAGAAATCCGCAACGGCAAGACCCTGCGCAAGGCCATGGACAACGGCTTCGGCCGCGCCTTGGTGACAATCCTGGACTCCAACATCACCACCCTGATGGCCTGCGCGGTGCTGTTTTATCTGGGCACCGGTCCCATCAAAGGCTTTGCGGTGACGCTGTCCATCGGCGTTATCCTTAGTATGTTCTCCGCCATTACGGTGACCAAGTTCCTGCTGAAGTTCCTCATTGACGCCAACTTCACCAAAAGCCCCACGGCTTTTGGCATCTCCGCTCCGAAAACAGGGGAGGTGGCGAAATGAAAAACTTCTCTATTGTAAGAAACTGGAAAATCTTCTTTACGATTTCTATCGTTTTCCTGTTAATCGGTTACGGTTCCATGATCCTTCGGGGCTTCAATCTGGGCATTGATTTCACCGGCGGCAGCATCATGGACCTGAAATTTGAAAAAGAGGTGCAGGTGGCACAAGTTCGTGAAGTGCTTAGCAAACATGATCTGGGAGGCGCCATTATCCAGCTGGAAAGCAATGATACTGCGGCCACTTCTGCCCAGGGTGTGCTAATCCGTACCCCGGTCATCGCGGATAATGACCGTACGGCGGTGATGCAGGATCTGGAAAAATCACTGGGCAAGTTTGACATCCGCCGGGTGGAGAACGTAGGTGCTACCATCGGCGGTGAACTGATCCAGCAGGCGGCCATCGCTATCTTCCTGTCCTGGGTGCTGATGGTGCTCTACATCACCATACGGTTCCAGCTGAATTTCGCTTTGGCGGCCATCATTGCCCTGATTGTTGACGTGTCTGTGACCCTGAGCTGGTTCTCCCTGCTTCAGCTGGAGATCGACTCCACCTTCGTGGCAGCCCTGCTGACGGTGGTAGGTTACTCCGTCAACGGCACCATCGTTATTTTTGACCGTATCCGTGAAAACCTTAAGGTTCACCGCCGTAGCGAGACGGTGACAGATATGATTGACAACAGTATCAAGTCCACCCTGACACGGACTATTTATACGACGATTACCACGCTGTTTGCCATCGTGGCCATTTTCCTCTTTGGCGGCGAGACCATCCATAATTTCTCCTTCGCCATGCTGGTGGGCTGCTGCAGCGGCGCCTACACCTCCATTTTGCTGGCGGGTACCATATGGTTGTTCCTGCAGCATAAAAAAGCCGGGGAATAAAACAATTGAAACACTGGTGTGTTTGATTTAATTTAGGCAGGCACTTTTCACGCCTGCCTTTTTTGTTTATAATATAATATGGATAAGTTTAAAATACTGTTAGTTTATTGTACCTTTATTTGCATCAGAAAACTAGGAAACACTGTTTTTATGTATGATAGTTACGGATTCATCAAAGGAGTTACTGAGAAGGAGAATTAGAGGAGGGTTTGCATTGCGCAAAATACTACTGTTATGTCTTTGCCTTGTGGTTTGTTTTTCTTTCAGTGCCTGTGGGAAAGAAGCGGAACAAAAGCCGCAGCCTAAACCTGCGAAGGCTATATTTGAAACCAGTATGGGGACGTTTATCTGCCGTCTGGAAACGAAACTGGCGCCTGTAACGACAGAAAATTTTATAAAACTGGCCAATAAAGGTTTTTATAACGGCTTGATCTTTCATCGCGTGATTGATGGTTTTATGATTCAGGGCGGCTGTCCTAACGGAACCGGAACAGGCGGTCCGGGTTATACAATTAGAGACGAATTCACTTCGGAACTGCGCCATGGCGGTCCGGGCATCCTCTCTATGGCCAATGCGGGTCCCAATACCGGTGGCAGCCAGTTTTTCATTACGTTGAAGGCTACGCCCTGGCTGGATAACCATCATGCGGTATTTGGACGTGTCAGCGAGGGTATGGATATAGTTCAGAAGATCGGTCATACTAAAACTGACGCGAATGACAAACCGGTTGTACCGGTTGTGATTCGCAAGATTAGTATCGTTGAAGGGGAAGCGGCGAAGTAAGGAAATATGATGGCTACAGCAGACTGGTAGTAAACCTTCAGATGGGAAAGGATATTATAACAAACGGAAAGCAGTGAAGGGAGCTAAGGAATTTGTCTTTTTTATCAGACGAACATGTAATTGAAATCAACGATCAGCAGGAGATGATAGGTATCCTGGGCAGGAATGATGAATTCCTGCGCCTGATTGACGCCAGCTTTGACGCAATGGTCATGGCCCGGGGCAACAAGATTATCTTCAGCGGCAGTGAAGAGGAAAACCAGAAACTGGAGCAGCTTTTTAAGGAACTGCTGTTCCTGTACCGGCAGGGATTGCCGGTTACCAGCCATGATGTGCGCTACAGTATTTATATGGTGCAGGGCGGCGCGGTAGCCAAACTGCATGATATGTATGCGGAAACGCTGATCGTTACCTGGCGGGGTCATCAGATTAAAGCAAAGACGCTGGGGCAGTGGAATTATGTACGGGCTATTAAAAATAACTTTATAACTTTCGGCATCGGCCCGGCCGGAACGGGAAAAACGTATCTTGCCGTAGCCATGGCAGTTACGGCGCTGAAAAAACGGGAAGTGGAGCGGATCATCCTGACCCGCCCGGCAGTAGAAGCCGGAGAAAAGCTTGGCTTTCTGCCGGGAGATATGCAGGAAAAGGTGGATCCGTACCTGCGCCCGTTGTATGATGCGCTGTTTGATATGTTAGGAAGCGATACGGCACAGAAATATCTGGAACGGGGCACGATTGAAGTGGCGCCGCTGGCTTACATGCGGGGGCGTACTTTGAACGGTTCCTTTATCATTTTGGATGAGGCGCAGAATACCACGCCGGAACAGATGAAAATGATCCTGACCCGTTTCGGGTTTGGTTCCCACATGGTAGTAACCGGGGACGTTACACAGATCGATCTTCCCGCTGGCAGAAAAAGCGGACTGATTCATGCGGCCAAAGTGCTGAGGGAGGTTCCCGGTATCAGTATTAATTATTTTGATGAAAAAGATGTGGTACGCCATGAAATTGTAGGCGCCATCATCAAAGCGTACGAACAGTTTGAGCAGAATCGGGACGGAAAGAAGACTGAAGAAACGAGGCAGCAGCATGATCATTAATTTCAGTGATGACCAGGACGAAGTTAAGGTACCCGAAGAAGCCGTAAAACTGTTGAAACGGGGGTTGCAGGCGGTGGCAAAACTGCATAAGCTGCCTGCGAAAACCGAAGTCAGCGTTTCTCTGGTCAACGACGAGGTCATCCACATATTGAATAAAGATTACCGGGGTATTGACCGGTCGACAGATGTATTGTCTTTTGCGCTGGATGAAGCGGAAGAACCGCAGGAAATCGGCGGGCCGGAAACACATCTGCTGGGGGATATTATCATCTCAGCAGAAACTGCTGTGCGGCAGGGTAAGGAGTATGGGCACGGCCTGAACCGGGAACTGGTGTATTTGGGTGTGCACAGCCTGCTCCATCTGCTGGGCTATGATCACATGAAACAAGATGACAAAGCAGTGATGCGTGAAGAGGAAGAAAAGGCACTGAGGAGGATCCATCTCAGCCAGGCAGATTTGGATAGATTCGCGGATAAAAGGGATCCTGAACATTTTTCAGCAACTGTAATAGATGCTACATCGGAAAAGCAAACAGCGAAGACTGAAAAAGACAGGAAATCAAAAGAAAAGCCTTCTGAAAGAATGAAAGCGATAAAGCCTAAGCAAGATAAAAGTAAAGAGCAAAAGAGAGGAGAAGGGACAATGGGTCGTGATGACATCAAAAAGACAGACAAAATGATTAAAAAATTATATAAGAAAGCATTAAAAACCCGTGAAAATGCTTACGTTCCGTTCTCTAAATTTAAAGTGGGCGCTGCTGTATTGACGAAGGCAGGAGATATTTATACCGGCTGCAACGTGGAGAATTCTTCTTTTGGCCTGACGGTATGTGCAGAACGGGTGGCCATGTTTACGGCGGCGGCAGCCGGAGTCCATCCCGGAGAAATCACAATGCTGCTGGTAGCTGCTGATACGGAAGATGTTACTTCTCCCTGCGGTGCCTGCCGGCAGGTGATGGCAGAGTTTGAGATTCCTGCCATTGTTATGGCTAATGTACACGGCGATATGCGGGTAGTGAAATTAGAAGAACTGCTGCCTTTTAGTTTCAAAGCTGAGGATTTTGCGTAAGCGTAATATATGATTTACTATGTATTGTCAATATCGTAAGTTA
This sequence comes from Acidaminococcaceae bacterium, assembly GCA_017554485.1. Classification (GTDB taxonomy): domain Bacteria; phylum Bacillota; class Negativicutes; order Acidaminococcales; family Acidaminococcaceae; genus Succiniclasticum. Next base: position 15,769 of record JAFZIG010000076.1, read on the forward strand.
GTGCGATAAAGATAAACATGCAGTTTTTTTACAGTATACATTTTTAGAAATCAAGAGGAGAACTTATGACTGAAAATAATCATCGTACGGGATTTGCAGCGCTGGTAGGACGTCCTAATGTTGGCAAATCAACATTGATGAACGGGATGATCGGCGAAAAAATATCCATAATGAGCGACCGGCCTCAGACGACACGTAATAAAATCATGGGCATCCTGTCTGCCGATCAAGCTCAGATCATGTTTTTGGATACTCCCGGCATTCATAAGCCGCTGCATAAACTGGGTGAGTACATGAACCAGGCAGCTATTGGAGCCTTAAACCAGGTTGATGTGGTATTGTTCGTAGTTGATGCCAACGAAAAAAAAGGCGCTGGCGAAAAATTTATCATTGAACATCTGAAGAAAGTAAAAACGCCGGTATTGCTGGTGATCAATAAAATAGACAGGCTGGACGATAAGAGTAAACTGTTGGGCATCATGAACAGTTACAAGGACGATCTTAATTTTTCCGCGATGATTCCTGTCAGTGCTCTGCAGAAGGACGGTTTTGCGGAATTACAGGAAGAGATTATCCGGTATCTGCCGGAAGGCCCCAGCCTGTTCCCGGAAGATGAACTGACAGACCAGCCCATGCGGGTAATCGCGGCAGAAATGATCCGGGAAAAAGTGCTGAGGAACACACATGATGAAGTGCCTCACGCCATTGCTGTGGAAGTCAATGAATTCAAAGAACGGCCTAACGGTACAGTTTTTATCCGGGCCACGATTTTCGTGGAAAGGGAATCACAGAAAGGGATTGTGATTGGGGCCAAAGGAAGCCTTCTAAAAACAATCGGGCAGGAAGCCCGGCAGGATATTGAAAACCTTACAGGCAGCGGTGTATTCCTGGATCTTTGGGTAAAGGTACAGGCTGACTGGCGTAACAAGTCCAAAATGCTGAAAGAATTTGGGTATAAGGAAGGATAAGATGTTTATCCTGTTTTTGATTTTATTAAATGCCCTGTTTGTGGCTGCTGAGTGTTCGCTGGCCAGGATTCGCCGGGCGCAGCTTCAGGAGATGGAAGAGCAGGGCTTCTCCGGAGCGGAGACTCTGTTGCGGATTTATGACAGGAAGAATCATTACATCAGCGCTCTGCAGATTGGGATTACCAGTATTTCTCTCTTGCTTGGCTGGTATGGAGGGCCTTTCCTTGCGAAACGGTTGCTGCGATTGCCGGGCGTTCAGCAATGGATGACTGAAACGGTAAAAGCGGAACAGTATCAGGTATTTAACTGGCTGCCTGATACGGCGTCATCCCTTAGCCTGCTTTGCGCCTTTATTATATTGCTTTTGTTGCATGTTGTAATCGGGGAACTTGTGCCCCGTATCGTTGTCTGGGATAACGTCGAAAAAGTGATTGTACATCTAGGAACTCCGTTGCGTGTGATTTACCTGTTAACGTATCCGCTGGTCGGTATTGCGTTTTGGATTGCTAAGGGCATTGCCCGGCTTTTTGGTGTAAAATATACGCAGGAAGAAGATATATCCCGAAGCGAAGAGGAATTAAGGCAGATTGTGAGCGCCAGTGAAAAAGAAGGAGAACTGGACAGCGCGGAGCGGGTTTTGATTGACAATGTGTTTGAGTTTAATGATACAGTGGCAAAGGAAGTGATGATTCCCCGTCAGGACATGGTCTGCGTGTATGTTGATGACAGCCCGGAGGAAATCAGGGACGTTATCCTTTCCAGCCATCATACCCGTTTCCCGGTCTGTGAAGAAGATAAGGATCATATACTGGGAGTTTTCCATGTAAGGGATTTTCTGAATAGGGACTTTTCTAAAGGTTTTGATATCCGTTCCCTGCTGCGTAAGACAATTATGGTACCGGACGGGATGAATGCGCTTCGGGTGTTGCAGACTATGCAGAAGCAGCGGATCCATCTGGCGATTGTTGTAGACGAATATGGCGGAACTGTTGGCTTAGTTACACTGGAAGATTTGACGGAAGAAATAGTGGGCGATATTCAGGATGAATATGACGAGCCGGAAATTCCGGAAGTTTTGCCTATTGCGGACGGCAGTTTTAATCTTGACGGCGAAATGTCTTTGGATGATGTAAGCGATCTGCTGCAGTTGTCTTTTGATGAAGAAGATGAAGATGACACGTTGGGCGGTTATATCTTCAGCCGGCTGGGAAGGAAACCGGAAGAAGGCGACGAGGTCGAAAGGAATAATTGGAAATTTACGGTGCTGAAAATGGACCAGTTCCGTATTGAACGGGTAAAGGCGGAAAAGACAGGAGCGGAATAGGAAACTGTCAGTCTGTTGTTATGGATAGTTATAAGGATGAGGTAATAGTCTTACAAGTAAATAACTGGCAGACGGCGGATAAGAAAGCGGTCTGTTTTTCCCGGTTTCATGGGAAGATAGTTTTTCTGGCTTACGGGGCCCGGTATCCTAAAAGTGTATCGGGACGCCTGATACAGCCTTTTGCCTGTTTGGAGGCTGAATTTTATCCGGGCAGCCGTGTCGATAAGCTCAAAAGCTGTCAGCTTGCTACGCCCATGTTTCAAATGGAACTGGAACAGATGGCTTACGGTTTTCTCATGGCTGAGATGACTGAACGGCTGACGGAGCAAGGCGAGCCGTCCGAAGATATTTATATGCTGCTGCAGAAGGCGCTGCAGCTTCTGGTAAATCGCAATCCGCGACTGGCAACGCTGGCTTACCTGATCCAGCTTTTGGATCATTGCGGGATAGGTCCCGTGTACGAGGTGTGTGTTAACTGCAGCCGTCCGGCTGAAGGAGATGGCTGGTTCAGCGAAATGCAGGGAGGATTTCTCTGTGCTGAATGTCATTCCGTTCGGGGGAAAGCGGAGAGTCTGCAGCCGTTTCATGAAGGAACCCGCAGGTTGTGGCAGCAGCTCCGCATGCTGGATCTTGCCGGGCCCGGTAATTTTTCGGTAAAAGGCGCGGCATTGATGGGACTGGAACAGATTTTGCACCGGTATTTGGTGTATCAAACGGAACAACCGATAAAAAGTCTTGATTTCATACGGCAGCTTGCGACAGAATAAACGGCCCTTTCTTAAAGGAGCCAGTTTATTACAGAAAAAAGCTATTACAGAAAAAACAGTAAATCATTTGACAAAGTTGTTTGGACTTCATATAATATTGCGTAGCGATGACAGGAACAAGTATTCTGCCCCTGCAGCGAGCCGGGAGGGTGCAAGCCGGCAACAGGCAGAAGAAGGCAGCTTTGAGCGAAATTGAATAACCTTTGAGGCGGGTCACAGGATTTGTGGCCAAGCAGGGTGGAACCGCGGAGATTCTCCGTCCCTGGAACATTAATTTGTTGCAAGGACGGATTTTTAATTTGGCAGTAACCCGCTTTGTAACGTAAACGAGGAGGAAAAATATGGATTTTCAGCAAATGGTTTTAACACTGCAGCAGTTCTGGTCTGAACAGAATTGTATTCTGGGCCAGCCCTATGACATGGAAAAAGGTGCGGGCACCATGAACCCGTTGACATTTTTGCGTGTATTGGGACCGGAACCCTGGCGCGTGGCATATGTGGAGCCGTCCCGGCGTCCGGCAGACGGGCGTTATGGCGACAATCCCAACCGCCTGTTCCAGCATCACCAGTATCAGGTCATCATCAAACCGTCCCCGGAAAACATTCAGGACCTGTACCTGCAGAGTCTGGCTGCATTGGGCTTTAAAGCAGAAGAACACGATATCCGTTTTGTAGAGGATAACTGGGAATCTCCCACGCTGGGGGCCTGGGGCCTGGGCTGGGAGGTCTGGCTGGACGGTATGGAAATTACCCAGTTCACTTATTTCCAGCAGGTCGGCAGTCTGGATATCAAGCCGGTTGCCGTTGAAATTACGTACGGCCTGGAACGTATCGCCATGTACATCCAGGGCGTGGAGAATGTCTATGATGTGAAGTGGGTCGGCGATGTTACCTACGGCGACGTGTTCCATGACAATGAAGTGGAACAAAGCTGGTATTCCTTCCAGCTGGCAGATACCGATATGCTCTTTGACATGTTTGAGAAATTTGAAAAGGAAGCGGAACGGATCGTAGAGACCGGCAATATCCGTCCGGCTTATGATTATGTTTTGAAATGTTCCCATACATTCAATCTGCTGGACAGCCGCGGTGCCATCAGCGTCAGCGAACGTGCCGCTTACATCGGCCGTGTACGGCGTCTGGCCCGCCTGTGTGCCAAAGCCTATGTGGAACAAAGGGAAAAGATGGGCTTCCCGCTGCTGAAGGGAGGGAACAAATAATGAGAAAGTTATTGTTTGAAATCGGAACGGAAGAACTGCCGGCTAATTATATGCCGAATATTTTAAAGGATTTGAAAGCACTGGCTCTGAAAAAGCTGCAGGATGCTCGTGTTCCTTTTGCGGATGTAACCGTGCTGGGTACGCCCCGCCGTCTGGCTGTGCTTATCAGCGGAGTGGAAGAAACCCAGGCGGACAGTACGGAAGAGTTCAAGGGCCCTGCCGTGAACATTGCTTTTAAAGACGGCGAACCTACAAAAGCGGCCCAGGGCTTTGCCCGGGGTAAAGGCGTAGATGTGAAGGATCTGGTTGTGCGGGATAATTATATTTACGCCGTCAAACATATACAGGGCCGGGCTACGGCAGAGCTTCTGCCTGATGTGCTGCGGGAGATCCTGACCAGTATCCCGTTTCCCAACCATATGCGCTGGGCGGATTTTGATTTCCGCTTCCTGCGTCCGATTCACTGGATGGTAGCGTTATTTGGTACGGAAATTGTTCCCGTTTCTATTACGGATATTCAGTCTGACCGTTATACCATGGGCCACCGTTTCCTCAGCAACACGAAAATTGAGATTCCCGTGGCGGACGAATACGAGAAGATCCTAAAAGATAATTTTGTCATTGCCGACCAGGACAAACGTCGGGAGATTATCCGGCAGCAGATCACCGACCTGGCCGGGGAAGAAGGCGGTGAGATTGAGATTGCCCCGGATTTGCTGGAAGAGGTCAACTATCTGGTGGAATATTCCACGCCTCTGTGCGGCAGCTTTGAAGAAAAATTCCTGGCTTTACCTGAAGCGGCCATCATCACACCCATGCGGGATCATCAGCGTTACTTCCCGGTGCGGGGCAAGGACGGCAAGCTGCTGAACAAGTTTATCGCGGTGCGCAACGGCGGCAAGGATTTCCTGGACAACGTGGTCCACGGCAACGAACGCGTGCTGCGGGCCCGCCTCAGCGATGCGGAGTTCTTCTTTAACGAAGACCGGAAGCAGAAGCTGGAAGGCTATGAAGAAAAGATTAAGACGGTTGTCTTCCAGGAAGGCTTGGGCAACATGTACGATAAGAGCCAGCGGCTGCAGCAGCTTGTGGAGATGATCCACTTCGGTCAGCAGAGCCGTGTGCCTCTGGCAGACCTGAAACGGGCAGCCCGCCTCTGCAAGTGCGACCTGGTGACGGGCATGGTGACAGAGTTCACCGAGCTCCAGGGCGTCATGGGCCGTGAGTATGCCCGTCTGGATGGGGAGAAGGCGGACATCTGCGAAGGCATCTTCGAGCATTACCTGCCCCGTTTTGCGGGGGACATCCTGCCGAAGACGGAAATAGGCCGTATTTTGGGCATAGCTGACAAGATCGACAATATCGTTGCCACCTTCAGCCGGGGCAAAGCTCCTACCGGGTCTCAGGATCCGTTTGCCCTGCGCCGTCAGGCCCTGGGTATCATCAATATCCTGCTGGACAGCCGGAAGCATATGGATATGGCTAAACTTGTGGGTGCGTCCATTTTGTTACTGAAGGTGCCTGTAGAAAAGATTAAAGAATTAGCAAAACAGATTCTTGATTTTATTAAACTGCGTTTCCGCAATCTGATGTTGGAACATAAGATTCGTTATGATGTGATAGATGCCGTGCTGGCGGACGAACGCAATAACGATCTGTATGATCTGTATCTGCGTGCTCAGGCTTTGAATGGATATGTAAGCGGTGAAAAGGCTGCGGATATGATCCAGGCCGCAACCCGTGTAAACAACCTCAGCAGCAAAGCAGAGACGGTTATGCCGGTGAATGAAAGTCTGTTTAAAGAAGAGGCAGAGAAAGAGTTGTATGCAGTGGTTAAAAAGCTGGATACGGAAATCATCCCGCTTACGGTTCGTTATGATTATGCAGGAGCTCTCGATATTTTAAGTGAACTGAACGCACCGGTGAACAAGTTCTTTGATAATGTCATGGTCATGGATAGAGATGAGGCGGTAAAGAATAACCGCCTGTCCCTGCTGTGCCAGGTGAAAGATTTGGTTAACTGTGTAGGAGATCTTTCCAAACTTGTGATGTAATTGTTGATAATTGATTAGTTAATAGTCAAAGTAATGTAGCGTCGGCATTGTCCGTGACTTTCTCAGGTTGTATGTTTAATGGGGAAGGGATGATGCCGGCGTTTTAGTATCAGATTAAAATATGTGCTCTACAAAGAACTGTTGATACAGTTGTCACAACTTAAAATTTCTGGAATCTTCCTTGAATATCTGCGGAAAACATGGTATAGTATATACTAAATAGGGGAATAATCTCTTTTTGTGTGTACAATAAATTTTAAAAAAGGAGCGGACATTATGGAGAAAGAAAAAGAGTATCTGTTGTGGTTTGAGCAGATGGAACGCAAAGACGTAGCGATCGTTGGCGGCAAATCATCTTCTTTGGGAGAGATGACGGCTAAAACCGATGTCCCGGTGCCTTATGGATATGCGACTACCGCATATGCCTATCGCTATTTTATTGAGAAGACCGGCCTGAAAGAAAAGATGGCCGCGTTGATCGCGCAGATTACTGACGTGGAAAACACAGCACAGCTGCGGGATATCAGTGCCAAGCTGCGCAAAGCCATCATGGATGAGGAAATGCCCAAGGATCTGCAGGATGCCATTTCCAAGGCCTATAAGGAACTGGGCAAAAAAGTCGGTGAAAAAGAGCCTTATGTAGCAGTACGGTCCAGCGCTACTGCGGAAGAT
>JAFZIG010000001.1 GCA_017554485.1 Acidaminococcaceae bacterium
GACCATGTTTGATTACATTGCCGACGGTATTGTCCGCGATATAAAAGGAGCAGACCTGTGCATCGATATTCACGCCAGCAATATTTTCCTGCGGGAGATTCCCCAGGTCCGGATCAATGTAAAGACAGAAAAGCTGCTGGTTCCCCTGGCGAAGCTGCTGAACATGGATTATATCTGGGTGCACGGTGCGGCTACGGTACTGGAGAGCACGCTGGCCTACAGCCTGAATGACGTAGGTACGCCGACGTTGGTGGTGGAGATGGGCGTGGGCATGCGCATCACCCAAAGCTACGGCGACCAGCTGATCACCGGTATTTTATCCGTCATGTCCCATCTGGGAATGCTCACGGGGCCTGCGCCGGCAGTAAAGCAGCCGGTGGTCAGTACCGACGGCAGCGTGTCCTTTATCAACGCAGATGCCTCCGGCTTTTTCATGCCACAGGTCAGCCATGGGGATTATGTGAAGAAAGGACAGCTTGTGGGTTTTATTGCCGATTCCCTGAACGGTACGACCAAAGAGGAACTGTTCAGTCCTGTGGACGGCATGGTTTTTACCCTGCGTGAATACCCGGTGGTCAACGAAGGTTCACTGATTGCGCGGATACTGGGAGGCATCGGAGCATGAGAAGGATTAAACTGTTTACGATTGACGCGCTTCCCTACCGCCAGCCTATCCCGGTATACGGCTACCGCTTCGGCTCAAGGAAAAAGACACTGGCGGTGATGGGATCCATCCGCGGTGATGAAGTGCAGCAGATGTATGTGGCGGCGCTGCTGGTCCGCAAGCTTGCGGAGCTGGAGAAACAGGGTGCCTTTGCGCCGGATCTCGGTGTGCTGGTAGTTCCCTGTGCCGGACAGTTTTCCATGAATGTGGGCAAGCGCTTCTGGCCTCTGGATAACACGGACATTAACCGGATGTTCCCGGGTTATGAGGGCGGGGAGACTACCCAGCGTCTGGCGGCCAGGGTTTTCAAGGCGCTGCAGGGTTATCAATGGGGCGTCCATCTGGCCAGTTTTTACCTGCCCGGGGACTTTGTTCCCCATGTGCGGATCATGGATACAGGCTATGAAGATAATACAGAAGGGATGGATTTCGGTTTGCCGTATCTGCTGATACGCAAGCCCCGCCCCTATGACACCACTACGCTGAATTACAATTGGCAGGTGTGGGAGACCCGTACTTTTTCCATCTATTCCCGTACCACGGACTGCGTGGATGAGGAGAGCGCGGAAATGGTAGCGGACAGCGTGCTGCTGTTTTTGGCGAAAAAAGGAATGCTGCCTTATAAACGGCCGGAAGGCGTGCTTCGCTTCCTGTCTGAGAAAGGCATGCTGGGCAGCGAATCCCCGGAAGGATTAAAAACGAAACTGGTAAAGGAAGAAAAGATTGTGAACATCCACAATAAGACAGGCGGCATCCTGATCCGTTACCATCATCCGGGAGATGCTGTAAGAGCAGGTAACCTGCTGGCGGAGATTATCGATCCTTATACCACCGCGGTCAGGGAAATCATCTCCGCACCAGCGGACGGCACGCTGTTCTTTGCCCATCATGCCCATGTAGTCGCGGGTCATTCCATCGTGTTCAGGCTGATTACATAATTTATGTAAGAAATCACTGATTCATTCGTTAGCACGCTTTGAACATACTCATTTATTGAGTGTTTCCATAACTTTTATAATCTCAATTATTGGGAGGCTCTTTTTATGTCGGATTTTTTATTTGGCGACAAGCGGCCGTTGATTCTCACCGTCGATGATGATGAGATGAACCTGTTGCTGATGAAACGTATCTTTGCAAAGGAAGCGGATATCACCTGTCTTAATTCGGGCAGCAATGCTCTTGCCTGGCTGGCGGAGAACGATCCGGATATTGTACTGCTGGATTATCATATGCCCGCGCCCAACGGTTTTGATATTCTCCGCAGTATGAAAGCGGATGAACGGCTGGCAAAGATTCCAGTCATCATCGTGACAGGTGACATTGAGGCAGAGTTGGAGTGTGAGGGTTTCATGCTGGGCGCAACGGATTTTATTCGCAAGCCCTTTATGCCTGCCGTGGTACAGGAACGGGTACGGCGGGTATTGCGGTATGAGTATTTACAGGAACATCTGGAAAGTGAGGTAAAGCGCCAGACCAACCTGGCAAACCAGCGGCTGGCTTCTATAGTCCGGCTTTACAATGAAACGGCGTTTGCGCTGGCCAAGGCGGTGGACGCAAAGGATGCCTATACCAGCGGCCATTCAGAACGGGTAGCAAAGTATTCCTGCATGATTGCGGAACGAAGTGGCGCTACGAAGAAAGAACTGGAAGAACTTTATACGATCGCATTGCTGCACGATATCGGCAAAATCGGTATTCCCATTGCAATTATCAATAAACCTGCCCGGCTTACGGATGAAGAATACAGAATTATGAAAACCCATACCACACAGGGGTACAATATTTTACATATTATTGAAGAAATGCCAAAGCTTGCTGACGGGGCCCGCAGTCATCATGAGCGGTACGACGGGAACGGGTATCCGGATCATGTGGCTGGGGAAAAGATTCCCCAGTATGCCCGGATCATTTCCGTGGCGGATGCTTACGACGCCATGACATCCCGCAGGAGTTACCGGGCGGCGATGCCTCAGGCCAGGGTGCGTTCGGAGATTGAAAAGGGTATGGGGACCCAGTTTGATCCCGCATATGCGAAAATCATGCTGCAGCTGATTGATGAAGACAAAGATTACACCATGCGGGAAACGCAGTAATGATGTTGTGTACGATATCGACAAAGTCAATTGCAATCATTCACGTCAGGTGTAGCGGCAGATGAAACACTGATCCTGGAAGGTTAGGATAATTTTTATGGATTTTTTCCGTGGATTTAGAAGTTGGAAATGGCTGTTGCCCATCTTTGTGATCCTCGCGCTGATCTTGTATCTGTTTGCAGGGGATCCTTTTGGTACGCGCCGGACAGAGCAGAAAGACAAGATAGGCTTCATCATTTTGGGAGATGTCAATGAGCCGGGCTGGAATGCATCCCATTACCAGGGTATCCGGACGGCGGCTGACGAGTACGGCATAGAGTTGCTTGTCCGGGACAGGGTGACGGAACACAGCGGCCAGTGCTGGGATGCGGTACAGGATTTGGCAGAGGAAGGCTGCGGCCTGATTTATCTTTGCAGTTACAACTATGCTCCGGAGGTCAAGGATCTGATCAACGCCCATAAAAAGATCAGGTTTGTGACCTATTCGGAATCGATCCGGCTGCCTAATCTGACTTCCTGCTTTGTACGGATGTACCAGGGTTTTTATATGGCCGGGGCGTTAGCCGGATTAAAGACCCGGACAAATACAGTCGGCTATGTGGCAGCCATGCCCAATCCGGCGGTTATGCGGGGAATGAATGCGTTTGCCCTGGGAGCGCAGCGGGTCAACAAGGACGTAAAGGTTGTGGTCGCCTGGACGGATGCCTGGGCAGACCCGCAAAAGGAAAAGGAGAACGTGCGGCGGCTGGTAAAAGAAGCCAGTGCGGATGTCATTGCCTATTATCAGGACGATCACGGGGCCGCGGCTGCCGCGGAAGAACTGGGCATTGATTTTATCGGCTATAATACGAAACTTGAAGGTTATTCCGAGCATCATCTGACAGATGTGTACTGCCATTGGGATATGTTTTACCGGAACGTCCTGCAGCGTTACCTGAAGGGCAGTCTGCGTGATAAACAGACCTTCTTTCTGGGCGTGGAGAACGGCGTGGTGGAGCTGGGAACTTTTTCCAGGACGGTGCCTGATGATGTAAAAGTAAAGTTGAAAGAAATTGAAGAAGACGTGAAACATAATCAGCTGATTTTTTCCGGTAAGCTGTACGATACGGAGGGCAACCTGCGCTGCGGTGAAAAGGAAGCCCTCAGTGAAGAAGCCTTGTTCAAAGAAATGAACTGGATTGTCAGCGGCGTGGAAGTGCTGCCCCGGTCTTTACCGCAGCCGTCCACAGAAACGATCTCAAAGGGTTAGACGAAGTAATCGGTATTTCCCTACACCAGTGACCGGAAGATAAGAGGAGTGTGCAGTTTGGATAACGGGAGATTGCGCGGCGGGGGAAAGATAGTTTTCCAGATGCTTGTGATGGTGTGCATTATCGCCATAGCAGGTTACTTCATGCAGTCCAAAATGATGGAGTTCCTGAACCGTACGCTGGAGGAATCCTTTGCCCGCCAGGCGGCAGACATGGCCATCGTGGCAGAGGAGCGTTTTGACAGGGAACTGAACGCTCTTCGTTTTGTGTCCCGGTGTATTGAGGATACGGATATGATCACCGGGAAAGAAAGGGATTATCTGCTGCAAAAGCTGAAGCGGGATGACGAAAGGGTGCTGGCCGGCCTCATCGACCTGAAAGGCGGGCGGATTGCCGGTGACGAGATTTCCTACGGTGATTTTAAACACATTGGCAGGGTCTTCCGGGGCGAACAGGTGGTAGACTATAACGCCCGGTCAGGCCTGCTGTTCGCGGTGCCGGTAATGCGGGGGAGTACTGTGACCGCCGCCCTGTTCCGCGTGTATGATTCCATCATGCTGACCGATCTGTTTGGCATGGAGACATACCAGCGTGAGGGCCGCGTGCTGATTCAGGTGCATGTCCACCAGGAAGGGGAAGAGCGGTCGAAGGAAGCCTATGGCAATGTGGTTGTTCCTTATCGGGATTTTGATGTTTCGGACATGGCTTTTTTCAGCGATCCTGCCATTACGAAAGGCTTTGAGGAAGTTCACCGGCAGCTGTACAGGCAGCGTTCTGCCGTTGTCTATTCCGAAGGGCCTCAGGGCAAGTTTTTCCTTTTTGGCGCGGATCTGCCCCGGTCCAACTGTTCCCTTATCGGTTATGTTCCCTGGCATAGCATCGCCGGCGGCATAGCTGATATATATAGTATGATTTTTTACGCAGGCATCCTGATGCTGCTGTTGTTTGCTTTCGTCAGCGCATACTTGTTCGTGATTCACGGCGAAGCGGCGGAAAGTAAGTTCCTGCGTGAGGCTAAGGAGATTGCTGACCGGGCCAACCAGGCCAAAAGCGAGTTTCTGGCCAACATGAGCCATGAGATCCGGACACCGATCAACGCTATACTGGGATTGAATGAGATGATTTCCCGGGAAGCTAAGTCGGACTCGGTTAAAACCTATTCCTGGAATATTAAACGGGCCAGTGAAGCTCTTCTTTCGCTGATCAATGATATTCTGGACTTTTCCAAGATTGAATCAGGCAAAATGGAACTGGTACTGGGTGAATATCGGTTAAGTTCGGTATTGACAGATGTGGCGAATATAATTGAATACCGGGCGGAACGGAAAGGCCTGGAGTTTGTTATCAAGGCGGACCCCACCGTTCCCGACAGGCTGTACGGCGATGAAAGCCGCATCCGTCAGATCATTCTGAACCTGTTGACTAATGCCGTAAAATATACCAAAGAGGGCAGTATAACCATGTCTGTCGGCTGCGAGCAACAGGCAGACGGAATTCTCCTGCTTGTTTCAGTTGCAGATACAGGCATTGGTATCCATGAAGAAGATATGGAAAAGCTGTTTGCCGGGTTCCAGCGGCTGGATCTTCAGCAGAACCGGAACATTGAAGGAACTGGTCTGGGACTGACCATTACCAAACGCCTTGTGGATATGATCGGCGGCACGATTTCTGTTGAAAGTATCTATGGTAAAGGAACCGTGTTCCGCGTTGCGCTGCCCCAAAAAGCAGCAGGAACAGAATTCATCGGAGCGTATACGCCGGACAGGGAAAAAGGACCTGACGGCGGGCAGTACCGGGTAAGCTTTACTGCGCCGGAAGCTCATCTTCTGATCGTTGACGACAATGAAATGAACCTGTTTGTGACCCAGAGCCTGCTGAAGGCGACCAAGATGCAGATGGAACTCTGCAAGAGCGGACAGGAATGCCTGGACAGGCTGGCGAAAAAGCACTTTGACATTGTGCTTTTAGACCAGATGATGCCGGGAATGGACGGTATCGAAACGCTGCACCGTGCTATGGAGATGAACGGGATGCAGGGTATTCCTTTTATTGCCATGACGGCCAATGCAGTGTCCGGCGCCCGGGAGATGTTCCTGAAGGAAGGTTTTGCCGACTATATATCCAAGCCTGTAGACGGCATCCTGTTAGAACGCCTGATCAGGAAGCACCTGCCTGAAGAAATGATTCATCCGGTGGAACTGATGGAAGATACGAACTCTGTTACAACCGGAGAAGGAACTGAAGGGCCGGCTGCGGCAGAATCCGAGGTAAAGCCTGCGTCGTCTGCGGAAACGTATGGGTTCGCGACTGACAAAGCAGAACTGCCCCTTCTTGATATCGGGTTGGGCATCAGGTACAGCGGTGGTATGGAAGATGTGTACTGGGAGCTTGTGGAAATGTTCTGCATGCTGAAAAATGAAAAGATGAAAGGCATCAACGATGCGTTTGCCGGCGCGAACTGGGGCGACTACACGACCAATGTCCACGGATTGAAGTCAACGTCGCTTTCCATCGGCGGGCGGCAGCTTTCGGAGGCAGCAAAAGCGCTGGAGATGGCAGGCAAGCGTATCATTGCGAAAGACGCGTCACCGGCAGACGCGGAAGCGGCACTGCGGTTTATACGGGAGCATCATCAGGAAACCATGGCCCTTTATGATATGATGGTGCAGGAGGCGGAAGAGAAGCTGGCGAAACGCCCGGTCTAACATCATTACATGATATGAGCCTGTACGCCTGTCGTTAAGGCAGCGTACAGGCAAGTTCATTTGCTTTTCGCTATTTTTTACTTGCAGTCTTTCCCGTAGTGCGATAAAATAATAAGGTAGTAAGTTTGTCTATTATTTAAGGTAAATTTTGAAAATGGCGAAGGTGTCTGCCGCCGGTTTATACAAGAGCGGTCCAGGCTTTTGAACGGTATAACTGCAGAGGCTTTGCTGTTTTACAAAAAGAGAGGTTAGGGGTTTTTACACATGAGCGGATACTTTGGCGTTGTATCAAAAGAGGATTGCGTATTTGATTTGTTTTTCGGTACGGACTATCATTCCCACCTGGGAACCCGGCGCGCCGGTCTGGCAGTGTATGGGGAAGACGGGTTTAACCGGTCTATTCACAATATTGAGAATTCTCCTTTCCGTACCAAGTTCGATGACGATGTCCATCACATGCAGGGCAATCTGGGCATCGGTTGCATCTCCGATTTTGAAGCCCAGCCCCTGATCGTCCGTTCCCATCACGGCACGTACGCGATCACTACTGTCAGCAAGATCAACAATATTGACGAGCTGGTAGCAAATATAATGAAGAAAACCGGTACTCATTTCCTGGAAATGAGTGGCGGCTCTATCAATGCGACGGAACTGGTGGCTACGCTGATCAACCAGAAGGATAACCTGATTGAAGGCATCCGGTATGCACAGGAGTGCGTGGACGGTTCCCTTTCCCTGATGATTATGACACCCCAGGGCATTTATGTGGCCCGTGACAAAGTGGGCCGTACGCCTATGATTTTGGGTAAAAAGGCAGAAGGCTTCTGCGCCACCTTTGAATCTACCGCGTATTTAAACCTGGGTTATGAGGATTATAAAGAATTAGGCCCCGGCGAGATCGATATCATGACACCGGAAGGTGTACAGGTGCTGGCAAAACCCGGCTCGAAGATGCGGGTCTGCACCTTCCTGTGGGTGTATTACGGATATCCTTCTTCGTTCTATGAAGGCGTTTCCGTGGAACAGATGCGGTACAATTGCGGTAAATACATGGCCCGGCGGGATCACATTACGGCAGATGCGGCAGACAACGTAGCCGGTGTTCCGGACTCCGGTATCGCCCATGCGGTAGGCTATGCCAATGAAAGCCGGATTCCTTTCTCCCGTCCCCTGATCAAGTACACGCCTACCTGGCCCCGTTCTTTTATGCCTACCATCCAGAGCAAGCGGAATCTCATCGCCAAGATGAAGCTGATCCCGGTGCATGAACTGATTGAAGATAAACGCATCATCCTGGTTGATGACTCTATCGTACGCGGCACACAGTTACGGGATACCACCGAGTTCCTGTTTAAGTCGGGAGCGAAAGAGGTGCATGCCCGTCCTGCCTGCCCGCCGATTACTTTCGGCTGCAAGTTCCTGAACTTCTCCCGTTCCAATTCCGAGTTGGAACTGATTGCCAGGCAGATTATCGCCAAGGAAGAAGGGACAGATGTTGCCAGGGAAATTCTGGAAGATTACTGTAATCCGGATTCGGACCGCTACCATGCCATGATACAGGGTATCTGCAAGAAGATGGGCTTCACGAGCCTGGCATACAACCGCCTGGACGATATGATCAAGGCGGTGGGCATCGATCCCGACAAGCTGTGTACCTACTGCTGGAACGGAAAAGACTAAAACCTTTTCAAAGTTTACAGATTTTTTAAGAAATTGTACACGCGTACCATTTTTATGCTTTTTTAATGGACAGATTTCCCTTTTTACGATAAAATACAACCATACATGTACTCTTGAGTAAATTTTATATATGGGGGATGAATATTGTGAAAAAGGGTGAACCTAAGACTTTAACGTACCTGGCGCTGGGCGTCGTGGTACTGGTGCTGGCAGGGCTGGCCTATGCGGTTGTGCACAACCATATGCCGGTAAAAGAGACTGCCTGGGCGCTGACACCGCCTATAATCGCTATTGCGCTGGCGTTGATCACCAAAGAAGTGTACAGCTCCCTGTTCCTGGGAATTCTCACCGGCGCGTTCCTGAATGCCGGATTTGACCTGGTGGGAACGCTGAACCAGGTGTTCCAGGAAGGCATGCTGAAAGTTTTGTCTGACAAATGGAATGTTGGCATTCTGATTTTCCTTGTAATCCTCGGCATGATGGTGCAGCTGATGAACCGTACGGGCGGTTCCGCCGCCTTCGGCCAGTGGGCTTCCACCCACATCAAAAGCCGGGCTGGCGCGCAGCTGGCAACCATGCTGCTGGGCTGCCTGATCTTCATTGACGACTACTTCAACTGCCTGACAGTCGGTTCTGTTATGCGTCCGGTAACTGACAAATACAATATCAGCCGGGCTAAGCTGGCGTACCTGATCGACTCCACGGCGGCGCCGGTCTGCATCATCGCCCCTATTTCTTCCTGGGCGGCGGCGGTTTCCGGTTTTGTAAAAGGGGAAAACGGCATCAGCATTTTCGTGCAGTCCATTCCCTATAACTTCTATGCACTGCTGACCCTGGCCATGATGGTGATCATCATCATGCTGGGCATCGATTACGGCCCCATGAAGGTCCATGAAGATAACGCGAAGCAGGGCGACCTGTTCACTACCGGCATCACGGAAGAAGCGGCCGAGACCATGAGAAAGGGAGAAAAGATCGGCAGCGTTATCGACCTGATCCTTCCTATCGTGATGCTGATCATCTGCTGCGTTATCGGCATGATCTATACCGGCGGCTTCTTTGAAGATAAAGGCTTCGTTGACGCCTTTGCTAACAGCGACGCCTCTGTAGGTCTGGTGCTGGGTTCTGCTGTAGCGCTGATTATCACGGTTGCTTTCTACCTGGTTCGTCAGTCCCTTCCCTTTGCGGACTGCATGGACTGCCTGCCGGAAGGCTTCAAGCAGATGGTTCCCGCCATGCTGATCCTTTCTTTTGCCTGGGCTTTAAAGGCCATGACCGATGGTCTGGGCGCTGCCAAATATGTGGCTGGCGTGGTAGAAGGTTCTGCCGGCAACCTGATGAACTTCCTGCCGGCCATCATCTTCCTGATTGCCGTGTTCCTGGCCTTTGCTTCCGGTACATCCTGGGGTACCTTCGGCATCCTGATCCCCATCGTGGTGTCCTGCTTCCAGGGCGTGGATCATCAGATGATGATCATCTCTATCTCCGCCTGCATGGCCGGTGCGGTCTGCGGCGACCACTGCTCGCCGATTTCGGATACGACGATCATGTCCTCTGCAGGAGCCCAGTGCATCCACCTGAACCACGTTACCACCCAGATTCCCTATGCCATGACGGTGGCGGTGGTTTCCTTCTTCACATACCTGGTGGCGGGCTTCACCAAGAGCGCTTTGATTTCCCTCATCTTTGGCGTCGTGATCCTGTGCATGGGTCTGATGGCCATGCGGAGAAGAGATCTGCCGCAACAGTAAAATCAAATAAGTTAACTGCGTCCGGGATAACAAAAAATGTTGTTCCGCGACGCAGTTTTTTTATGGAAAGAACTTGCGTTTCGTGTTAAAATAACATAAGAGATTTTAAAATATTTTTTATAAATTTTATTAGGAGGAACTGGCATGTTAAAAGACGGAAAGATCTGGGTGGCGAATAACGATAAAGGCGAGAACATTTTTATCCTGCCGAAGATGGCAAACCGTCACGGTCTGGTGGCGGGCGCTACCGGTACCGGCAAGACCATCACTCTGAAAGTTATGGCAGAAAGCTTCAGCGACATGGGCGTGCCTGTGTTCATTGCCGACGTGAAAGGCGATGTGGCTGGGATGATGTGCCCCGGCATCAACACGGAAGACATGCAGAAGCGGATCCAGAAGTTCGGCCTGGCGGAAGCGGGCTTCGAA
>JAFZIG010000077.1 GCA_017554485.1 Acidaminococcaceae bacterium
AGCGGAAGCGGCGATATTAGACGGGAAGGAAGCCATCCAGTCCCAGTCCTACGGACCGGAGGCAAGAGGCGGCTCCTCTAAAGCGGAAGCCATCATCTCTGACGACAAGATTTACTTCGGCCGTGTCACCTGCCCGGACGTCCTCTTGGCTATGAGTCAGGAAGCTGCTGATAAATACACGAAAGACTGCGGTGAGAACAGCGTTGTCATTACGGACACGTTATTCGTGAAGGAAGTGCCGGGTACTTACAAGAAGCGCATCGACCTGCCCATCACCCACACAGCTATCGGTACCTGCGGCAAATCCTTATTCGCCAACATCGTGGCGCTGGGGGCAGTAAATGAATTGACCCACTGCGTATCGGAAGAAGCGCTGGAAAAAGCAGTGCTGAACCGGGTTCCCAAAGGCACGGAGGAAGCCAACAAAAAGGCGTTGCAGGCTGGCAAGAATCTGATATTGAACCATTGAGTAAACACTGATTTTCGTGAAGGCACCGGATGAGAATCACTAAGGTGCGTTCTGTTACAAAACGGAACGTACCTTTTAAATTTTAAGAAATGTTATTGAGATGAATGAAGTAATATGATAAAATTAAATAATAATTAGAATTAGTTGTTAATTAGAAACAGTTATAATCCGTTGCGGAGGACAAGCCATGGGACGAAATCTGGAAGATTTCATCAAAACAAACTTTAAAAAAGCAATAGACAATCGCGAGATCCAGGTTTTCTATCAGCCCGTCATCCGCGTTTTATCCCGGAAGCTGTGCAGCTTTGAAGCGCTGGCGCGGTGGATCGACCCTGAGATCGGCATGGTTTATCCCGATGAGTTCATTCCCGTGCTGGAAAAAGAGCAGGCCATCCACCTGCTTGACGCCGCCATCCTCCGGCAGGTCTGCGTAAGGCTCCGGAGCAGCTTCACCAACGGCGAGACGCCCATTCCCGTTTCGGTCAATCTTTCCCGGCTGGATTTTACCCTTTGCGACATCTTTTCCGTGGCGGATAAAATTGTCAGTGAATATCATATTCCCCATGAGTTTATTTACTTTGAGATCACCGAAAGCGTGATGGCCGAGGAATTGGATCTGCTGAAGGGAACCGTGGACCGGTTCCGGGCTGCCGGTTACCAGATTTGGATGGACGATTTCGGCAGCGCCTATTCCTCCCTGAATGCCCTGAAGGATCTTTCCTTCGATGAGATCAAGCTGGATATGCGTTTTCTCAGGCCGTTTACCCTGCGGTCCCGGCGTATTGCTACTTCTATTGTGGAGATGGCGAAGCGCATCTATGTCCACACGCTGATGGAAGGTGTGGAGACAGAGGAACACTTTGATTTTCTTCGAAATATCGGCTGCGAAAAAGCCCAGGGCTATTATTTCGGCAAGCCTATGCCCTATGATGAAGCTCTAAAACATCTGGAGGAAAAGGGTATCGGGATCGAGCTTCCCCAGGACCGGCAGTATTACGATGACATGGGCACGATCAATGTGCTCAGCGCCGTTCCTTTTATCACGCGGAAAGAGCATGACGCGATTGTTTCCGGCAGACAGCTGAACAGTATCCCGTTGGCGCTGATGGAATTTTCCCAGGATGCCTTCCGCGTCCTGTATTATAATACCGCTTTTGAAAATACGGTTTCCGGAACGGAAATGTTCGACCTGACCCTGAGCCAGGAGATGCTGACCAGGCCCCAGCCCTATTACCGGCTTTCGGATAAAATAATAACGCTGGTTAATTCCGTAAAAGGGGGCGGTGACGGGCAGATGCTCTTCACGTCCTGCGAAGAATATTACGAAGTGAAGGTTCGCTGCTGGTCCCAGGCCAGGGACAGGTTCAGTGTGCTGATCCGGATCACCAATCTGTCCAGGGGTAAACAGACGGAGAATACCGACTGTCTGGATAAACATATCCGCCATCTTTACGACATGTATGAACGGATCACCCTGATCGACTACCGGGAAGACAGCATCCGGCCGGTTTATACATCCACACAGGAAGACCTGCTCTCCGGCAGGCAGGGCATCGCGGAACTGATCCGTGAATATGCGGAGAAATATATTTACCCGGAGGACAGGGAAAGATTTCGTTTTGTTTTTGATCCGGAGATATACATGGCCCGTCTGGCGGAAGAAGACGACAGGTGTTTTTCGGAATTGTTCCGCAGCAGGGCGGGCCACGGCCAGTATGGCTGGCGGGAATATACGCTGCTCAGGATTGAAGAAGGCTGCTGTTTCCTGCTGGTCCGGAACCTGCATGGGAGCGTCAGCGAGTTTTTCCAGGGCAAGATCAAACAAGCCGATGAGGGCGGGCCTTTCGCGCCGGCGCGCCTGTGGGACAATCTGCTCCATTCCGGACTGCTACGCCTGTTCTGGAAGGACAGGCACCGGCGCTTTGTAGGGGCAAGTCAGGCTTTTCTGGATTACTACGGTTTTACTTCCCTGGCGGATATCGCCGGCAAGGACGATGAGGACCTGGGCTGGCATATCCATGCGGACGACTATATGAATGACGAGTTCCGGGTCATTAAGGAAGGAGAGATTGTCCGTTACAGTCCCGGTCTTTGCATGAACAAAGGGGAGAACAGGGAAATCCTGGCCAGCAAGGCGCCTGTTTATGATACCAACGGTGAAATCAGGGGGCTGCTCGGCTACTTTATCGACCGGACGCTGCTGAATGCAAACGACAGGCGGGGGGAGGAGACTGCCCGGCGGGATGCCCTTACGGGGCTGCTCAATTCCCGCGGTATCCTGGAGGAGGCCGCAGCCTTCCGGGACGAGTATTATCGCCGGGGCGCGGACTTTATCCGCTTTCATGTTGCGGTCAATGATTTCCAATCCTTCAATGAGCAGTACGGGTTCGACTTTGGCGACAAGATCCTGAAAGCGGTGGGTCGTGAGCTTGAACTGGCTTTTGGACACAGAGGCGTGGTTGGCCGTTATATGGGGCACAAGTTCGTGGTGCTGTTACAGGCAGAAGGACGGGAAGAGGCCCGGGCTGTCATGGCAAGGATCAAGGAAATCAGCAAGCTGATCCGTGTCATCGACGAAACGCCGGTGACGCTGTACCTGGCCGTAGGTTTTACATTCTTCTCGGAATGCCTCGATTTGAAAGAGCAGGCGAAAAACAGCGAGTTATGCCTGCACGCGGATCATGACTACAATATTTCCATGGAAACCCGTCTGGCCCATGCCTCGGAGATTTTCCGCCTGTTTGACAGGCTGCCGGTTTCCTATTGCGTTTACTATGTGACCCACTCGGAAGACAGCGGGGCTGACAGTGCTGTCTTCTATTACGTCAACCGAAAATTTGAAGAGGAATGCGGGGTTCCTGCAAAAACGTTTCTCGGCCGGAACGTGAGGGAACTTTATCCCAATGTGGAAGAAGAGTGGATCCGGAATTTAAAGCGCGCAGCCCTGGATAATGAGGACGTGGAGGGAACGGTAGAAAACGCGCCCAACGGGAAGCGCTACCGTTATACGGCGAGCCAGATCATCTATCCCGGCTATTGCGCAGTCACCTATCAGGAAGTTCAGCTGTGTGAAATACCGAAAAAACTTTAATCAGTGTTTCCTTAAGTCATAAAAAATCATCCTTAGTTTTGCAAGACACTGGGCGCAGTTCCGGTGTCTTTTTATTATTTTACCTGTCTTGCGCCCGGCGAAAAGTTATGATATAATAATATGAATTACTATTAAATAAGGATACTAAATAATATTTCGAACAGGGAATCTGTTCACAGCAGGGATGTGCCGCACGGCGCGCGGAGGATTGGCAATGGCGCGGAATCTGGAAGATTTCATTAAGAAAAACTATAAAAAAGCGATAGAGCGTGGTGAAATCCAGGCCTATTATCAGCCTGTTATTCGTACATTCTCCCAAAAACTGTGCAGTTTTGAAGCGCTTGCCCGCTGGATCGACCCGGAAATGGGCATGATCTATCCTGATGAGTTTATCCCTGTGTTGGAAAAAGAGCATGCAATCTTTGAACTGGACGCCGCGATCCTCCGGCAGGTGTGCGAAAGGATCCGGAAAAGCATCGCCGACGGGGAAACGCCCATCCCCGTTTCGGTGAACCTTTCCCGGCTGGACTTTACCCTTTGCGATATTTTTACCGTTGCGGAACGGATCGTCAGCGAGTACCAGATTCCTCATGAATATATTTGCTTTGAAATTACCGAGAGCGTAATGGCTGACCATCAGGAAAAGCTGAAAGGGATTATCGACCGCTTCCGTTCTGCCGGTTTCCGGATCTGGATGGATGATTTCGGCAGCGCCTATTCCTCCCTGAATGTTCTCAAAGATTTTTCCTTCGATGAAATCAAGCTGGATATGCAATTCCTCAGGCCCTTTAACCTGCGGGCGAAGCGGATCGCCACGGCCATCGTGGAGATGGCGAAACACATTGATATCCACACGCTGGTGGAGGGTGTAGAGACAGAGGAGCAGTACAGCTATCTCCGGAATATCGGCTGCGAAAAAGTGCAGGGGTATTATTTCGGCAGGCCCATGCCTTATGAAGAAGCCCTTGCCCAAATGCAGAAAAAGGGGATCGGTTTCGAGGTCCCCCAGGAACGGCAGTATTACGATGACATTGGCAGGCTCGACGTGCTCAGCCCGGTTCCTTTTATGACCCAGGAGGAGCATGACACCGGCGTGATTGCCCGGCAGCTTAACAGTATCCCACTGGCCCTGGCCGAATTTGAGCCGGACGGGTTCCGTATCCTGTTCTATAACAGTGCTTTTGAAGAAGCCGCTGCGGGCGCGGAAATGTTCGACCTTGTCCTGACCCAGGAAATGCTGGGGCAGCCTCAGCCCTATTACCGGCTTTCCGAGAAGGTCCTGAACCTGATGGATTCCGTCAAAGAAGGCGGCGAGGGAAGGCTTCTGTTTACTTCTAATAAAGAATTCTTTGAGGTCAAGGTACGACACATTTCCAGGATCCGGGACAGGTTCTGTGTGATCATCAAGCTCACCAACCTTACCAAGGATACCCAGTCGGATAATCTGGGGTATCTGGATGAATTCCTCCGCCGGATCTATGACATCTACGACCGGATCACCCTGGTGAATTTCCGGGAGGACAGCATCCGTCCCCTCTATACATCTACCCAGGAGGACCTGGTCTCCGGCAGGCAGGACATCCGCAAACTGGTCACCGAGTATGCTGAAAAATATATCTTTCCGGATGACCGGGATAAATATATCCGCCTGTTTGACCGGAAGACGATTCGCCGTCTTTCCGAAAGCGGCGATGTGAGTTACTCGGAAGTGATCCGGAGCAGTATCCGCCATGGCCGCTATGCCTGGATGGAGTATACCCTGCTGCGGATCGACAAAGAAAAATATTACCTGCTGGTCCGGAATGTGCAGGGAGGCGTAAACAGTTTTATCAGAAGCAAGACTGACCAGTCTGTTGAGGGAACGCTTTATTCGCCATCCCATCTTTGGAACAATCTGCTCCGTTCCGGCCTGCTGCGACTGTTCTGGAAGGACGAGGAGCGCCGGTTTGTAGGCGCAAGCCGGTCGTTTCTGGATTACTACGGTTTTTCTTCCATCGATATGATTGCCGGTAAGAACGACGAGGAAGTGGGCTGGCATGTCCATCCGGAAGCCTATATGAACGACGAGTATCAGGTCATTCATGAAGGGGCGACGCTCCGTTTTATGCCCGGTCTTTGCATGAATGACGGGGAAAACAAGGAAATCCTGGCCAGCAAGA
>JAFZIG010000078.1 GCA_017554485.1 Acidaminococcaceae bacterium
CGAAACGCGGCAGATTTACAGTCTGCTCCCTTTAGCCACTCGGGAACCCCTCCATTAAAGACTTCTGGAGCTGACAATAGGAATCGAACCTACAACCTACGGTTTACAAAACCGTTGCTCTGCCTGTTGAGCTATGTCAGCGTGATTTCAGTGACAGTAAGTATAATACATGAAACGGCAGAGTTTGTCAACTGTTTTTTTACAAGTTTCTTGGGAAATCCTCAAAAAATAAGACGCATCCTGTCAAACAGGTGCGCCTTGCAAACACCTATTTTTCATCACCAAAGCAGATCCCGATGTCTCTTGCAGCTTTAACAATTTCGTTATCCGCAGTAACAGATCTGGGTTTTCCTCCCGCATCCTGCAACGGGACCGTGATAATCGAATCATTATGCAGGGAAACCATGATATCATAATTCCCTGCAATGCATGCCTCAATGGCAGCGACCCCGTACCGGGTACATAAAACCCTGTCAAAAGCTGTCGGTGAACCGCCCCTCTGCAAATAACCCAAAATTGTACAACGGGATTCAATCCCGGTCAGTTCTTCCAATTCCTGGGCCAGCTTATTCCCGACCCCGCCTAAACGGATCGGTTCAAAACTGTCTTTGACGATACGGGCGACCGTCATTTCACCGCCTTCCGGCTTCGCCCCTTCCGCAATGACTATAATGCTGAACATCTTGCCATCCTGCTGACGTTTAAGGACTTTTTTGGCTACAGCTTCCAAATGGTACGGTATTTCGGGAATCAAAATTACATCTGCCCCACCGGCAACACCGGAATGCAGCGCAATCCAGCCGGCATACCGGCCCATAACCTCCAAAATCATGATCCGGTGATGGGATTCCGCTGTAGTATGCAGCCTGTCCACTGCTTCCGTCGCCATTGCCATGGCCGTATCAAATCCGAAAGTCCGTTCCGTGCAGGGCAAATCATTGTCTATCGTTTTGGGAACGCCGATTACTTTGACACCGCACTCCCTGGACAACTGGGCGCCGATAGCCAGGCTGCCGTCCCCGCCAATAACAATCAGCGTTTCAATCCCGCG
The DNA here is from genome assembly GCA_017554485.1 of Acidaminococcaceae bacterium. Taxonomy (GTDB): domain Bacteria; phylum Bacillota; class Negativicutes; order Acidaminococcales; family Acidaminococcaceae; genus Succiniclasticum. The sequence goes on from JAFZIG010000078.1 coordinate 1,052, forward strand.
TTTTGCCAGATTCCTTACAATCGTTTCACTTTCATCTGTATAAGAAACAGAACCATCCTGTTCAATATGCGCAAATTTAAACGGGTTATCCCGGTTGGTAGTCCCTAAAACCGTACCGCCCCGCGGCAGTATACCGGAGACATCGTCATAGGTCAGGAGTTTCATCCTGTTCCGTATCAGTCCGTTGAAACCATTTTCAATCCCGTAAATCTGATATCCGTGCCCTAATGCAGCCTTGACCACCGCATTCAGGACCGCATTTAGCCCCGGGCAATCGCCGCCTCCGGTCAGAACGGCCAGTGTACCTTTTACATTTATCATATGTTTCCCCAACTATCAATCAACATTCCAAATAGTAAAGCCGTCCTGCGGAATCCGAATGGATTCGGTTCCGTCAAATTTATCATAGCACAGCATGCCGTCTTTCACATATCCGGGCCAGGCGGCAACCAGCACAAACTTCTGTCCCAATTCTTTAAGAAGCGAAGCGACATCAAGATTAAATACCGGCACAAATAAAGTCTGTAAACGATCTAATAAGATAACCTCTGAATTATAACTGGCAAGCGCTTCGCCCATCATAGCCGGCGCTTTTACATTCCTTTCTTCTTTCGGGACTGCCAAAAACTCTTCGCTAATCAGCAGACGGCAATCTACATAATCCCATTTCTTATCTTCCGCAGCTTCGCGTAAAACCTTGCTTTTACCGCTGCCGGGCTTGCCAGTTACAAAAATAACTCCTTTTGCTTCTTTTGCTGCCTCTACAATCTTTACAAATTCATCTGTCTGACTCATTTTAATTACCTCCTAAATCTGTTAGCAGATTAGTATTTGGAAATGCCGGAACAATTAATTTTTATAACAATATTAATTCGCTTTTTTCAGTTAAACTCCTTTAAAGTTACTTATATTTTATACTATTCTTAACTTCAATACAACTGTTTGTTTCACATTTATCAGTTTCATTCATTTCAGTTGTCTTTTTTACTTTCCCTTTTACGGGCTTCTATGGAAAGGATACAGAAGCATACCGTCTGTATATCCGGGTCTTCGCTATGAGCCTCTTTGTATTTTTCGACTTTCCTTTTTACACGCTGCAGCGCATTGTCAATGGATTTAGTGTGCCGATGCAGTTCCCGGGCTGTTTCCTGATAAGACTTGCCGTCCAAATAGTTCATGAACACTTCCCATTCCAGACTGCTGAGGATCGTATTCATCTTATTTTTTATTTCTATAAATTCTTCCCTTCGGATGATCATCTCTTCCGGGTTGACCCCTTTTGTCCCACCGGATACCACATCCAGCAGGGTACGGTCCGAATCCTGTTCATAGATCGGTTTATTCAGGGATACATACGAATTTAGCGGAATATGCTTTTGCCGAGTTGCTGTTTTGATAGCCGTTATGATTTGGCGGGTCACACATAATTCTGCAAAAGAACGAAATGACGCCTGCTTATCCTGCCGGAAGTCACGGATAGCTTTATACAGGCCGATCATACCTTCCTGAACAATATCTTCCCGTTCCGCCCCTATCAGGAAATAGCTTTTTGCTTTTCCGCGCACAAAGTTGCGGTATTTATGCAGCAGATACTCCTGAGCGAATACATTATTTTCCGCATTTGCCAGTTCAACAATTTTTTCATCCGGCATATCAGTAAATCTGGCGTAGGGATCGCCGGTTCCCCCGTTCATCAATTCTCCACCTTTCAGTAACTATAAGATAGTTGACTCCCCTCCGGGCGGTCAACCGGTTGGGATAGTTTAATTATACACGACAAGCTTTAACGACGTCAATAAAACCGGGCACAGACCTGTCACGCCCACACAGGCAGTCTTACCCGCGCCGCAACCTTTCCAGATGGGAGGCCACGTCACCGCCAATACGACCGCCTATTTCCCGCCTGCCCGTATTTCCCGGCAGGCTGACGATTCTTTCTTCTATTTCTTTTTTTGCCTTATAATACATTTCCCGGAATTCGCGGGCAGAAATCCGAAGCGCTCCGGAACCAAGCACATTATCCTGTTCGGCCTTATCGCTGGTAACAACAAATACCCTGGTCCCTCTTTTGGCTATCCGGTAAGTCTCCCGTTCAATCCAGCTGTCTGCCGTTTCCTGTTCGGCAGTATAGACTACCATACACCCGCCGGTAAATTCTGCCGCTTCCGGCCCTTTCACGTCCATCGCGTCAAAGACGAGAACCGCATCATAACCGTGAAAGGCGGAAAATTCCGCCACCTTATCCGCCAACATGGCACGGGCGTGTTCCAGGTCCTGATCCCGTACGCCCGCGAAATCCGGCCAATTATTGATCACGTTATACCCGTCAACCAAGTAATACTCTTTCATGTTGCAACCTTCTGCATCCGCTGCCTTACAACTTCATACATAAGGATTGCCCCGGCCGCGGAAGCGTTAAGGGAGTTCACGCCCCCCTGCATGGGAATGCGGACAAGCATATCACAGTTTTCTTTTACCAGGCGCCCCAGTCCTTTCCCTTCCGCACCGATCACTACAACAACCGGGCGGTTCAGGTCGGCGTCAAAATACAATTCTGTCCCGTCCATATCGGCGCCCACGACCCAGAAGCCCTGCTCCTTCAGATTGCGCAATGTCTGGACAATATTACCGATCTGTACTACCGGCACGTAGTTGACAGCTCCGGCAGAAACCTTGGCCACAACCATATTTAAAGGACAGCTTCGACGCTTTGGCAATAAAACGCCATGTACTCCGGCAGCGTCTGCACTGCGTATCAGCGCCCCCACATTCTGGGGATCCTGCAGTTCATCCAGCAAAAGCAAAAACGGCGTTTCGTTACGGGCTGTGGCCCGTTCTAAAACATTTTCCAAAGAACTGAACGCTATCGGAGACGCCAACGCCACAATTCCCTGATGCCGGATTCCCGGAGCCAGCCTGTCCAATTTCTCTGGCTGTACATATTCTATCAGGACTGTGGATTTCTGCGCCTCCGCTATGATCTTTCCAAGGCTTCCACTCTGCAGCCCCGCTTTAATATAAATCTTATTGACCGGCCGCCCGCTTGTCAAAGCCTCAAAAACCGCATTGCGCCCGGCAACGATCTCCTCTGTCATACACACTCCTTAAACAAACCGGCAGCAATGATGCCGCCGGATTTAACGGGAAAGCATTTTTTCTATTTTACTGTCTCCGGTAAAAACAGTTCCGCAACATCTTTACCTTCAGACTGGTACTGTTTAACTTTCGGCAAAATGCCGCAACTCATCTTTCCTTCTTTGCAGGTGCCTTTTGCCACACAGTCCGGACCTGCTTTTTCAAACAAAACAGGAGCCACCTTACGGCATTCCTTCAGCATTTTCCAGGCCAGCTCGCGGATTTCCCACTGGGCCCGGTTACAGCAGCGCAGATTAAAGAAATTGTAAAGCGAACGGGCATTAAAGGTGCAGACGATCTTTGTTTCCGCCGCGTTGGGCAGCACATACCGTGCATCTTCATTTTCAATGCCGTAATTGTCCGTCAGATCGTTATACAGATCCTGCAGGTTCTGCATGCAGGTCTCAAACTTGGCTTTGGCTTCCGGAATCGCTGCAATAGCAGGCGGCATAATCGATTCAAAATTGTGTTCTTTTACATACCGCTGGGACTGCTGTGAATAGGAAGCTATCCTGTGACGAACCAGCTGATGGGTGAGCACACGGGAGACACCTTCAATGGCAAAGGTAAAGGTTACATGTTCAATCGGTGAAAAATGTCCCATGCGGACCAGCATCCGTACCAGTCTGGCCGCCTCTTCATCGCTCATTTTTTCCTGCAGTTCCGGTACACCTACAGGCGAATAACATAACCTCGCGCTCAAAGCCACCGATTTATCCGGATCCGGAGTATGCCTCAATAACACAACCTTCATCTTCATAATTCTTCCCTCCCCCTTAATTAATCTTTTTTCCTTCTTTTTATTTCTGCATTTCCCGGGAAATTACCTGAAACGCCTGTTCCAAAAACACTTCCAGCCGTTCCTCCTGATCCGTCAGAAGCAGCCAGCCGCACAACGCTTCCAATGCAGTAGCCGCACGATATTCGCTTACACTGGCGCTTTTGGGAACCAGCGACTTGGCATTGCGCCCTCTGTGCACGATTGCCGCTTCCTTATCTGACAAATCTGCCTCCAAAAGGTGCATTGCTTTTGCCTGCATCACGGCAGACACCATTGTCGCCGCAATCGTGTGAATCACCTGTACATGGCTGGATACCGGCAGCAGACGCATACGGACATAAAACGTAAACACGCTGTCTCCAATCAGCGCCAGTACAATGGGGTTCATCTGATCAGGATCGGACAGAGGCCGGCCCTCTTCCCGGCAAGCGGCCAATGCCTGTTGTTTTAACTGCTGAAAGCGGATAAATTTCACTGTTTTTTCCACCGTGCGCCCTGAGGCGTATCTTCAATCACGATCCCCAGTTCTCCCAGCTTATTGCGGATTGCGTCTGCCTGGGCGTAATTTTTCGCTTTCCGGGCCTCCTGACGCAAATCCAATAGAAGCTGCATTAAAGAACCGGCCAACCCCTCATCTCCGCCGTTACCTGCAACTTCCGCATCGCCTTCCAGCACGCCGATAATGGAACAGAACTCCGCATATGTCTTGGACATCATGTCCACCAGCTTTCCGTCAGGCGAAACAGGAGAAGAATCTGCCTGCGCTTTGTAAACATTGATTTCCTTCGCCAGCGCAAACATATGACTTATGGCCAGGGCCGTATTGAAATCATCACGCATGGCTTCCATAAAGTCATTTCGCAGTTGCTCTACTTTGGTACGCAGCGCCAGACTTTCCTCTGTCGGTCCGCCGCTGATGACCTTTCGCAATGCTGCCAGGTTTTCTTTTGCCGTACGCAAACGCTGTAGGCTTGCTTCCGCTTCTTTCAGGCGGGCATCGCTGAAGTCCAACGGGCTGCGGTAATGCGTGGAAACAATAAAGAAGCGCAATGTCTCCGGAGCAAAATGTTCCAGAATATCTTTTACGGTAAAGAAATTGCCAAGGGATTTGGACATTTTTTCTTCATTTACTGTAATAAATCCGTTGTGGAGCCAGTAACGCACAAAGGGATGCACGCCGGTGGCGCCTTCCGACTGGGCGATTTCATTTTCATGGTGCGGGAAGATCAGGTCGCTGCCGCCCCCATGGAAATCAAAAGAGGAACCCAGGTATTTCATGCTCATGGTAGAGCATTCAATATGCCAGCCCGGACGTCCTTTCCCCCAGGGTGAATCCCAGGCCGGTTCACCGGGTTTGGCCGCTTTCCACAAGGCGAAATCCATAGGGTTCTGCTTCCTGTCGTCCACATCCACCCGGGCGCCCGCCAGCATATCGTTCAGGTCCCGTCCGGAAAGGCAGCCATAACGCGGGAATTTTTCCACGCTGTAATACACGTCACCGTCAATTACATAGGCGTAGCCGTTGTCGATCAGCGCCTGGACCGTATTGATAATATCCGGAATATGCCGGGATACCCGGGGATAAATCTGCACGCGGCGGACATTCAGCTTGTCCATCACTTCGAAATATGACTCGATGTAACGACCGCAGATATCGCTCCACTGCACGCCCTCCGCGTTCGCTGTGTTGATGATCTTGTCATCTACATCGGTAAAATTCTGCACATGCAGCACGTCATAGCCTTCATGCTCCAGAAAACGGTGAATTACGTCCCATGTCACAAAGGGACGGGCATTGCCTATATGGGGGTGATTATACGGGGTTACACCACACACGTAGATGCTCGCTTTCCCCGGAACCATGGGGACGAATTCTTCTTTTCTGCGGGTCATCGTATTGTAAACCTTAATTGCCATTCTGTACCACTCCTTTTGCCTGCCATGTTCTACCGACACAGCCAGCCCATTTAATTATACCAGACTTGAAACAACTGCTTAGTTTCCAGCTATCTATTGCATCGCCAAAAATGCTGTTATAAAGAAATACCTGCTTTTTCCAAACTCTTTAAGATTCTCTTTTCCGTACGTTCCAGACCAAACAGCGGAATCATTTCGGCCAGTTCCGGACCGTGCTGGTTCCCTGTCAGGGTAACCCGGATCGGCATATAAACCTGCTGCCCTTTCAGTTTGTTTGCTTTTTGGACTTTCTTAAAGGCAGCCTTCACCGTATCCCGGTTCAGTTCCGGCAATGTTTTCAGTTCTTCCAGTAAAGCCTTCATGACCATAGGCGCGGTTTCCTCTTGCAGCACAGCGGCGGCCTCTTCGTTTTCAAACGCAAAGTCATCGCTGAAATACATAGCTACTTTTTCCGGGATCTGTGCGCCGTAATCAATCTGCGTCTGGGCGGTAGCCACAACCTTTTTCAGCCATTCCAGCTTTTCAACCGTTTCTGTCCCATCCATATAGCCTGCCTTCTCCATAAAGGGCACTGCCAGTTCCCAAAATGCGTCCGGCGTCATTTTGCGGATGTGCTGCCCGTTGATCCAGTCCAGTTTTTTAAAATCAAAGACCGCCGGATTTTTAGCTACCCGGTCCAGGGAGAACTCCTGAATTGCTTCTTCCATGGTAAAAATCTCTTTTTCCCCGGAAGGTGCCCAGCCAAGCAGTGCCAGGAAATTGTTCAGACCTGCCGGAATATAACCTTTCTCGCGGTAGGCATCCAGGGATGTGGCGCCGTGCCGTTTGCTCATTTTAGTATGGTCGGTTCCCAAAATCAGGGAAACATGGCCGAACACCGGTTTTTCAAAGCCTAATGCATCATAAACCAAAAGCTGCCGGGGCGTATTGGACAGATGCTCTTCCGCACGGATAACGTGAGTAACATGCATAAGGCTGTCGTCAATTACCACAGCATAGTTATAGGTAGGAATGCCGTCAGACTTGACAATGACAAAATCACCGATGCCATTGGAATCAAATTCCACATCGCCACGGATCAGATCGTGGACAATGATTTTTTCATCAGGCGGGACGCGAAGGCGAACCGACGGTTTGCGTCCTTCTGCTTCATATTTGGCAATCTGCTCCGGAGTCAGGTTTCTGCATTTTCCCATATACCGGGGCATCTTTCCTTCGCGTAAGAGCCCCTGCCGTTCTTCCTCCAGCTCTTCCGGCGTACAGTAGCAGTAATAAGCCTTCCCTTCCGCCAGTAACTGATCAGTATATTTTTTATAGATATCCAGCCGTTCCATCTGACGGTACGGACCATAGGGTCCTCCCACGTCAACGCCTTCATCCCAGTCCAATCCCAGCCATTTCAACGCATTTTTAATATTTTCTTCCGATTCCGGTGTAGAACGTTTCCGGTCCGTATCTTCAATACGAAGCACCATCTTGCCGCCCATTTTTCTGGCCAGCAGCCAGTTAAACAACGCACTGCGGGCGCCCCCGATATGAAACGGCCCGGTAGGACTTGGCGCAAAACGAACACGAATTTCCTGCGACATTGAATATCCCTCCAAAAATTTTATTAATTGATAAACAGCATAATGACTAAAATTCCCAAGACTGTATTATTACACATGTTCAAAACAATATAAGCTTTAACTTCTTATAATACTGGCCACTGCTTCTGCCGCGATCCCTTCCCCTCTTCCGGTGAAGCCGAGCTTTTCCGTAGTAGTCGCTTTAATATTCACCGCATCTTCCATAACACCCAAATCTTGCGCAACCATTGTCCTCATTGCAGCGATGTACGGCGCTAATTTCGGTTTTTGCGCGATGATTGTCACATCCACATTATTGACCTTCCATCCCTCTTCCTGCAGCATTTCCACAACAATACGCAGGAGACGTCGACTGTCGGCTCCCTCATACTTACTATCCGTATCCGGAAAATGTTTCCCGATGTCACCCTTACCTGCCGCACCCAGCAACGCATCCATCAAGGCATGCAAGGCCACATCCGCATCGCTGTGACCCAACAGCCCTTTTTCATAAGGTATCTGCACACCCGCCAGAATCAGATACCTGTTCTCCACAAGGGCATGTACATCAAAACCGGTTCCTACCCGAAACTGCATCATAAAATCACCTTGATTTACTACTTAGCTTACAATAAATACCTATAATGGATATAAATACAAATGATAAATCAGAGCTTAAAAAAATCCTGCTTTTCCAGAATCTTTTCTGCCAGCAGCAAATCCTCCGGCGTCGTTACCTTGATGTTTTCATAACTGCCTTCTGCCACCGCAACCGGATGTCCCAACATCTCAATCACCGAAGCATCATCTGTTACCGCAAAAGGATGCTCTTTTAAAAAAGCATATCCCCTGCGCAACACATTGACCTCAAAAATCTGCGGCGTCTGCACGGCGCATAGAGACGACCTGTCAGGTGTTGATACAACAAATCTGCTGTTATCCACAATCTTAACCGTATCCTTCAGAGGCACTGCCGCAATAGCAGCGCCACATTCTTTGGCCTTGTTAAACGTGCGGGCAAAAACTTCCTTCCCGGCAAACGGCCGGGCGCCATCGTGCACCGCCACATAACCTTCCGTATCTGTTATCTGCGCCAGTCCGCTGGCAACAGAATCTTGCCGTTCTTTTCCTCCGGCAGCAACCTGCCAGTCTATGTCCGGGAAGCAGCGGGACCGGTATTCCCGAAGCAGCATTTCAGTCTCTTGTATCTCCATAGCGCGTGTCACAACAATAACGCGTCGAACCATTCCGGTTTCTGCCAGCATCTTCATGCATAAAACCAGCAAAGGTATACCCCGGATTGTTATAAAAGCCTTATTTTTACCAAGTCCCATGCGTTTACCGGCACCAGCAGCCGGAACAATCACTGTCAGTAATTCTTTCATTTTCCCCCCGCGCCGGCTATAATATCACGGACCTCATGGTTTTTAGGCACTTTGGCAAATATCATACGTCCGGCAGAAGTCTGCAGCACAGAAGTAACAGCTATACGAATCTTGTTGCCAATATATTTGCGTCCTCCTTCTACAACGATCATCGTACCATCCTGGAGATAGGCAACAGCCTGTCCGCTTTCCTTGCCTTCCCGGAGCAGATACGCTGTCATCTCTTCACCAGGAATCACCACCGGTTTTACCGCATTGGCCAGATCGTTAATATTCAACACCCGGATTCCCTGGATAGACGCAACTTTATTCAGGTTAAAATCATTGGTTACAATAATAGAACCTGTGTCCTTGGCAAGGGCAATCAGTTTGCTGTCTACATCCTGGAACATATCGTATTCCAGGTCTTTAACGATAACAACATTATTGAAAACATCCTGCAGTTCGTGTATAAAATCCAGTCCCCGCCTGCCTTTTGCACGTTTCAGGTTATCCGAAGAGTCGGCAAGGCGCTGTAATTCATCCAAAACAAAATGGGGAATCAAAAGGTTTCCTTCTAAAAATCCGGTTTTGAGAATATCCGAAATCCTTCCGTCTATAATTACGCTGGTATCCAAAAGTTTATTGGAAGCTGCCAGTTCAACAGGTAAAGAATCCGTATCAACCACAGTTTCTTCCTGCTGATCTTTGTTCATCTCCTCTGCTTTGAAAGATAAGTCTTCTGCAGGCGTCCTTGAACGGTAAAACAAGCCCAAAATATCTTTACTTTTATATGAGGCAACCTTAGCCCCTGTCAAAGCCAAAACAATGCTTAAAATAATCGGAATATAAGAACCTACTATTGGCAGACGTGAAAACGGCGCGCCGATCAGATTAGCCAGGATCAGACCCACCAGTACGCCAATCAGGGAAACAATAATATCGGCAGACGGCGCCTTGGCAAGTACGGACGCCACAACTTCAGAATACTTCAACAGATATTTGAGCAGAAAGGGCGTAATCACCCAGCCTACCCAGCTGAAAAATAACACACTTACGATAGCAAACAGCCAGTGAATGTACGAATAACCCAGCATCCCTTTGGAATGAATACTATAGCCAAGAAAATATGAAATCTGGGGAAGCAGTTGTTCCATAAGCATAAGTCCGGTTACAGTTAAAACTACGGCTATAGCTGCAGTAAGTATTCTTCGCAGCATGACTATCCTCCTTTCTTCAAATGATATAGACATATAAAAGAAAATACTTATCCATCATACTTATTATTATATTCTACTACAAATTTTAGTTTTATAACAGTATGCAGAGACATTTTTCACAAAAAAATAAAAGGAACATCCCAATAACTGTGTTGTGGTCACCCCTATAACAGAAATTGTGGTCAGATTTTCCTATAACACGTTCTGTGGTTTGCTCTTGCATTTTCTGTGGTCGGGCCTATAACAAGATTGTGGTTTGGCTATAACAA
>JAFZIG010000079.1 GCA_017554485.1 Acidaminococcaceae bacterium
ACCATGACGCGGCCTTTGCGTTTGATGATTTTGCATTTTTCGCAAATACGTTTTACAGACGGTCTGACTTTCATTTTCTACCTCCTCAGTGTCTGTGCCGGTTTATTTATACCGGTAGGTAATTCTTCCACGGTTCAAATCATAAGGTGTCAGTTCCACTGTCACTCTGTCGCCGGGCAGGATCTTGATGAAGTTCATGCGGATCTTACCCGAAATATGCGCCAGGATCTCATGATTATTCTGTAACTTTACCTTGAACATTGCGTTGGGAAGCGATTCCAGAATCGTGCCTTCCACTTCGATTACATCCTGCTTTGACACGGATCCTTACCTCCCTGCCCGCTTTTCAAGGCTTGCCTGTACATCGGCATAAACTTTGTCGATAGCCTGTGTCCCGTCGATTTCCAGATAAACGCCCTGCTTCTTGTAATATTCAATGAGGGGTTCTGTCTGGGAATGGTATGCGCTCAGGCGGTTTTTAACGGTTTCTTCTTTATCATCGTCACGCTGGTAAAGACTGCCGCCGCATTTGTCACAGACACCTTCCACTTTCGTGGGGTTGAAGGAAACATGGTAGGTGGCGCCGCAGGCCTTGCAGATGCGCCGGCCGGTTACGCGGGCTACCAGTTCGCCATCCGGTACGACAATATTCACAACGCCGGTCAGTTTGATACCCAGATCGTTCAGGATCCCGTCCAGTGCAACAGCCTGTTCTTCCGTACGGGGAAACCCGTCTAAAATGAAACCTTTTGCACATTCCGGTTTAGACAAACCTTCCCGTACAATTCCGATTGTTACAACGTCCGGTACCAGTCCGCCGGCATCCATGTATCTTTTTGCTTCTTTCCCCAGCTCCGTGCCCTGCTTGACAGCCGCCCGGAACATATCCCCGGTGGAGATATGGGGGATTTTATACGAATCGACAAGCTTTTCAGCCTGAGTACCTTTTCCGGCACCAGGAGGTCCCATTAAAAGAATATACATCTGTTTATCCTCCTTTACTTCATAAAGCCCTGGTAATGACGTACCAAAGCCAGCGACTCAATCTGTTTCATTGTATCTAACGCAACACCGACCACGATCAGTAACGACGTGCCGCCGATGTAGATACCCTCGATACCGGTCAGGTACACGATGATGTGCGGCATCATGGCTATCAGGGCCAGGAATATGGCGCCGGACAGGGTGATGCGGGTCATGACCGCGTCCAGATAATCGGTAGTCGGTTTGCCGGGCCGCAGCCCCGGGATAAACCCGCCCATCTTCTTGATATTATCACTCATGTTCTTGATATCCAGCGTGACCGCGGTATAGAAGAACGTGAAGAATATGATGAGGATGATATACAATGCAGTTTGCAGCGGCGTGCCCCACGCGAAATACCCTGCTATTTTCTGAACCCAGGGTACTTTCACAAACTGTCCGATCGTTGCCGGAAGCATCAGGAGAGACGAAGCAAAGATAATGGGGATTACGCCTGCCTGGTTTACCTTTAAAGGAATGTAACTGCTGTGACCGCCATACATCTTACGGCCCACGATCCGTTTGGAGTACTGCACAGGGACCTTGCGGACGCCCTGGGAGATAGCTACTACAAAAACGACCATGGCCAGCGCGATGAGCAGGAACAAAATTACGTTGAGGATGTTGATGGTTCCTACATTCAGATATTTTGCCAGCGTGGAGATGCCGTCGGGAAGACGGGATACGATACCCGCGAAGATGATCAGGGAGATTCCGTTGCCGATACCCTTCTGAGTGATTTCTTCGCCGATCCACATCAGCAGGCAGGTGCCTGCCGTCAGGGAAACGACGATCAGCAGTACCGCGAAGGGACCGGGATTGTTGATGGCGGACCGCAGGCCAAAGGCCATACCGAAGCCCTGGATCACCGCAAGGACCACGGTAAGGTAACGGGTGGTCTTGTTGATCTTCTTGTAGCCTTCCTGCCCTTCCTTGGACCATTCTTCCAGGGTGGGTATGACGACTTTCAGCAGCTGCAAAATAATGGACGCGTTGATGTACGGGGTGATACTCATCGCAAAAATGGAGAACTTGCTGAGGGCGCCGCCGGAGAATAAGTCCAGCAGGCCGAACAGGTTTCCGTTGTTAAATAACTGTTCGATCATGGCGGCGTTGACACCGGGAACCGGGATATGGGTTCCCAGGCGGAATACCGCGAACATGATCAGGGTGAAGGTGACCCTTCGCCGTAATTCGGGGACCCGGAGAACATTAGCCAGAGCAGCTAACATTATCAGATCACCTCTACTTTTCCGCCGGCAGCTGTAATTTTTTCTTCAGCAGTCTTGCTGAAGCCGTTCGCCTGTACCGTCAGTTTTTTAGTCAGCTCGCCGCCGCCTAAAATACGCAGTCCGTCGCGAATGTTCTTGATCAGGCCGCATTCGATCAGCATTACAGGTTCCACTACAGTACCGTCTTCAAAGCAGTTTAATGTACCAACATTTACTTCTACGTATTCTTTGCCAAATTTGTTGTAGAAGCCGCGTTTCGGAAGACGCAGGTATAAGGGCCTCTGGCCGCCTTCAAATCCCGGGCGCTTTACGCCGCCGGAGCGGGATTTCTGGCCCTTCTGGCCTTTGCCGGAGGTCTTGCCCAGACCGGAACCCAGGCCACGGCCTACACGGACACGGGTTTTATGGGAGCCCGGCGCCGGATGTAATTCATGTAATTCCATTGTGCTGCACCTCCTTATGTTAAGCTTCTACTTCTTCAACCTTCACAAGATGTCTCACTTTGTGGATCATCCCGCGAATGGTGGGGTTATCTTCCTGCACTGCGGTGCTGTTCAGTTTGCCCAGACCCAGTGCCCTTACGGTTGCGCGCTGATCCTGCCTGTACCCGATCAAGCTGCGGGTCAGCGTGATTTTTAACTTTTTCATCAGGCTTCCTCCTTAGCTTAACCTAAAATTTCCTGCGGGGTCTTGCCGCGCAGGGCCGCAACAGAATGCAGGTTCTTCAGGGATTTCAAACCTTCCAGTGTTGCGCGTACCATGTTATTGGGGTTGTGGGAACCCTGACATTTCGTCAGGATGTCATGGATACCTGCCAGTTCCAGTACGGCACGGACCGGACCGCCGGCGATAACGCCGGTACCTTCGGAAGCCGGACGCAGGAACACGCGGCCTGCACCGTATACACCGATGATCTCATGAGGAATGGTATTGCCTTTCATGGTTACTGTAATCAGGTTTTTCTTAGCGTCGTCCACGCCTTTCCGGATGGCTTCCGGAACTTCGGCAGCTTTGCCCAGGCCCATGCCTACATGGCCTTTTCCGTCGCCGACCACAACCAGTGCGGCAAAGGTGAAGCGACGGCCGCCTTTAACAACTTTCGCAACGCGATTAATGAATACAACTTTCTCGGTAAAGCCGTCATCGGGTTTTTCGCGTCTTTCGCGCTTATCAAAATTAGCCAAGATACTTCCTCCTTCCGTTAGAATTGCAGTCCAGCTTCACGAGCTGCTTCTGCTAAGGCGGCGACACGGCCGTGATACAGGTAGCCGCCGCGGTCGAATACAACTTCCTTTATGCCTTTGGCCATTGCTTTTTCGGCAATCGCCTTGCCTACGGCTTTGGCAGCTTCCACATTGCCGCCGTAATTCTCGAAGGTCTTTTCTACAGTGCTGGCTGCCGCGATGGTCTCGCCGGTTTCATCGTTGATGACCTGGGCGTAGATGTTACTCAGGGAACGGTATACGTTCAGGCGGGGTCTTTCTGCGGTACCAACCACATATCTGCGGGAACGAATGTGACGTTTCTGGCGTTTTTCGTTCTTGTTGGGTTTGTTAAACAAGAGGTTTCACTCCTTCCTTAATTACTTCTTAGCCTTTGCGCCTGCTTTGCCTACTTTGCGGCGTACATGTTCGCCTTCGTAGCGGATGCCTTTGCCTTTATAGGGTTCGGGCGGACGCAGGTTCCGGATATCCGCTGCCACGGCGCCGACCATTTCCTTATCCGCACCGCTGACAATGATCTTGTTGGGAGAGGGTACTTCAAAGGTGATGCCGGCAGGCGGCTCTTTAACGACCGGATGGGAGAAACCCAGTGTGAAGTTAATGTTATTTCCCTGTTTGGCTGCACGGTAGCCTACGCCCTGGATTTCCAGGGTCTTGCTGAAGCCCTTGGTCACGCCTTCCACCATGTTGTTGATGAGGGTGCGGGACAGGCCGTGCATAGCCCGGTTTTCTTTTTCGTCATCAGGACGTTCTACGGTGATCACGCCGTTGTCCATGGTGATCTTCATTGACTGGCTGATCTGGCGCTGCAGCTCGCCTTTGGGGCCTTTTACAGTTACCAGATTGTTTTCAACCGTAACCGTTACGCCAGCGGGAACGGTGATCGGCATTTTACCAATTCTAGACACTTAAACGGTACCTCCTTTATAGTATTACCAAACGTATGCCAGAACTTCGCCGCCCAGACCGGCTTTGCGGGCCGCTTTATCGGTCATCAGCCCCTGGGATGTGGAGATGATGGCGATACCCAGGCCGCCCAGAACCTTCGGCAGTTGATCTTTCTGGGAATAGACGCGCAGACCGGGTTTGGAAATACGTTTGAGGCCGGAAATTACTTTTTCGCGGTTAGCGCCGTATTTCAGGCTTACTTTGATAACATTCTGTTTGTTATCTTCGATTACTTCAAAATCTTTAATGAACCCTTCTTCTTTCAAAATCTCGGCAATCGCCTCTTTGATTTTGGAACCGGGGATCTCAACTTTATCATGATGAACCGAATTTGCGTTACGGATACGGGTAAGCATATCGGCGATCGGATCAGTCATTACCATTATTCAATGGCCTCCTTTCTTAGTGGTTGTTACCAGCTTGCTTTGGTTACGCCGGGAATTTCGCCCTTGTAGGCGTATTCACGGAAGCAGATACGGCACATACCGAACTTACGCAGGTAAGCATGGGGGCGGCCGCAGATTTTGCAGCGGTTGTAATGACGAACTTTAAATTTCGGTTCTTTACTCCATTTTTCAATCAGTGCTGTTTTAGCCAAAATTCTTTCCTCCTTACTTAAGCTGCGAACGGCATTCCCAGGAGCCGCAGCAATTCGCGGGCTTCTTCGTCGGTCCTGGCAGTGGTTACGATGATGATGTCCATGCCATGAACTTTGTCAACTTTATCATATTCGATTTCCGGGAAAATCAACTGTTCTTTCAGGCCCAGGGCATAGTTGCCGCGGCCGTCAAAGGATGTCGCGCTTACGCCGCGGAAGTCACGTACCCGGGGCAGCGCCACGTTCATCAGCTTGTCAAGGAAATAGTACATGCGGTCGCCCCGCAGGGTAACTTTGGCACCGATGGGCATGCCGGCACGCAGTTTGAAGGCTGCGATGGATTTCTTGGCTTTGGTGATGACCGGTTTCTGGCCGGCGATGATTACCAGTTCGGAAACAGCCGTTTCCAACGCTTTGGCATTGGCAACCGCTTCGCCCACGCCCATGTTGATGATGACTTTTTCAACTTTGGGGATTTCGTTTACATTTTTATACTGGAATTTGTCCGTAAGTGCTTTTACCACTTCAGACAAATATTTCTCTTGTAGTCTGGTCTTGGCCATTTACAATGTTTCCTCCTTTCCCGGATATTATTTATCGATGATCTCGCCGCAGTGCTTGCAGACTCTCTTGGACTTGCCTTCTTCGATCTTGTGGGCAATACGGGTGGGTTTTTTGCAGCTGGGGCAAACCAGCATTACTTTGCAGGAAGCAATGGCAGCTTCTTTCGTCACAATGCCGCCCTGGGGGTTGGTCTGGGACGGTTTGGTGTGACGTTTTACTTTGTTAACGCCTTCTACGATAACTTTGCCTTTTTTCGGCAGCGCGGTCAGGATCTTGCCTTCTTTGCCTTTATCTTTGCCGGACAGGACCTGAACGGTATCGCCTTTTTTAACATGCAGCTTTACAGCGGTAGCCATGTTTTAAGAACACCTCCTAATGTGCTTTTCTGATTTCTTACAGCACTTCCGGTGCCAGAGAAATAATCTTCATAAAATCTTTTTCACGCAGTTCGCGGGCTACAGGCCCGAAGATACGGGTCCCGCGGGGGCTCTTGTCGTCTTTGATCACGACGGCGGCATTTTCATCGAAGCGGATGTAAGAACCGTCTTTCCGGTGAAGCCCCTTGGTAGAACGAACAACAACTGCCTTTACTACGTCACCTTTCTTAACAACGCCTCCGGGTGCTGCATCCTTAACAGAACATACGATGATATCGCCGATATTGGCATATCTGCGGAAAGAGCCACCCATAACGCGGATGCACATAACCTTCTTAGCGCCGGTGTTGTCGCCGACATTAAGAATTGTCTGTTGTTGAATCATGTTTAACCTCCCTTGTCAGATCCGTTATAATCTGGCAATTACATTATTTAGCACGTTCTAAGATTTCAACCAGGCGCCAGCATTTGTCTTTGGACAGGGGACGGGTCTGGGTAATCTTTACCAGGTCGCCGATATGCGCTTCGTTGTTTTCATCATGTGCCTTGAATTTAATCGTGTTCTTTACGCCTTTTTTGTAGAGCGGGTGCTGAACGAAACGTTCAATGGCAACAACGATGGTCTTCTGCATCTTATCGCTTACAACTCTGCCTACACGGCTGACACGTGCGTTTCTTTCTGCGGTCACGACTGTTTCCTCCTTAATTAAGCTTCAAAACCTTACGCGTTGATCTCATTCTGGCGCTGCACAGTTTTGATTCTGGCAATGGATTTCTTCACTTCGCGGATCTTCATGGGATTCTCGCATTGTCCGGTTGCCATCTGAAAACGTAAGTTGAACAGTTCTTCTTTCAATTCTGCTAACTTCTTGTCTAAATCTTCAGCAGACATATCTCTGATTTCATTGATTTTCATTCAGCTTCACCACCCTTTGCTGCTACGGCAGTTTCGGCTTCCAACTGAGCCTTTGTCATGAATTTCGTCTTGATGGGGAGCTTATGGCCGGCCAGACGCATGGCTTCCTTGGCGTCCGCTTCCGCTACGCCGCCCATTTCAAACAGGACGCGGCCGGGTTTCACTACCGCTACCCAATATTCCGGGGAACCTTTGCCGGAACCCATACGGGTTTCAGCCGGTTTCGCGGTGATGGGTTTGTCCGGGAAAATCTGGATCCATACCTGACCGCCGCGTTTGATGTAACGGGTCATGGCGATACGGGCCGCTTCGATCTGACGGTTGGTGATCCAGGCCGGTTCCAGGGCTACCAGGCCGAAATCGCCGTGGCAGATGGTATTGCCGCGCATGGCACGGCCTTTCATACGGCCTCTGTGTTGTTTACGGTGTTTAACTCTGTTCGGTAATAACATGTTATTTTGCCTCCTTTGCGGATGCGGTCTTTGCTGCAGGCTTTTCGGCTGCCTTGGTTCCCGGCAGTACTTCGCCTTTGTAGATCCATACTTTTACGCCGATACGTCCGTAGGTGGTATGGGCTTCCGCTGTGCCGTAATCGATGTCGGCACGCAGCGTATGCAGGGGAATGGAGCCTTCGCGGTAGCTTTCGCTGCGGGCGATTTCAGCGCCGCCCAGACGGCCGCCAACCTTAACTTTGATGCCCTTTGCGCCTACGCGCATGGTGCGGCCCACGCACTGTTTCATGGCGCGGCGGAACGCGATGCGGCGTTCCAGCTGGCTGGCGATGTTTTCCGCAACCAGCGTGGCATCCATATCCGGCTGTTTGATCTCCTGGATGTTGATGTCGATATTGGCATCGGTCAGCTTCTTCAGGTCTTTTTTCAGCAGTTCGATGTTGCTGCCCTGACGACCGATGACCATGCCCGGTTTTGCGGTGTAGATCGTAACGCGGGCCTTGTTGGAGGCGCGCTCGATATCTACCTTGGAAATTCCGGACAGGAATAATTTTTCTTTAATGAATTCACGGATTTTAATATCTTCCAGTAAGAATTTTTCATAGTCTTTGTCGGCATACCAGTTGGATTCCCAACCTTTGATTACGCCAACGCGCAGACCATGCGGATTAACTTTCTGACCCACTGTCATTACCCTCCTTATCCGGGATTATTATTTTTCAGAAACGCATACGGTCACGTGGCTGGAATGCTTCAAAATCTTGAAGGCCTGTCCACGGGAACGCGGATGAATGCGTTTCAGCGTAGGACCCTGGTCTACATAGCAGGTAGACACATACAGGTTATCTACGTTCATATCGTTATTATGTTCAGCATTGGCAACGGCGCTGCGCAATACCTTTTCCACAACTTCAGATCCGACTTTCGGGGTGAATTTCAAAATCGCGAAAGCTTCAGATACTTTTTTACCGCGGATCAGGTTCATAACAATGCGCAGTTTGCGAGGAGCAATGCGGATATATTTTGCAGTAGCGTTAACTTCCATTACTTATTCCTCACTTTCCTGTAGTATCTGCTTTCTTATTCTGATGACCCTTGAATGTACGGGTCGGGGCAAATTCTCCCAATTTATGGCCTACCATATCCTCGGTAATGAATACCGGAACATGTTTGCGTCCGTCATGTACCGCAATGGTATGTCCTACAAACGACGGTAAAATCATAGAAGCGCGGGACCAGGTCTTTACAACCTTTTTATCATTCGCGGCGTTCAGTGCATCAACTTTTTTCAGCAGGCTGGGATGCACATAGGGTCCTTTTTTAACTGATCTAGACACTGATAAGCCTCCTTTCTCTTAACGGTTATTTCGTTCTGCGGCTTAAGATTAACTTAGTTGAAGATTTCTTGCTCCTGCGGGTGCGTACACCGAACGCAGGCTTGCCCCACGGGGTAACCGGGCGCTTACGTCCAACCGGGCTGTGGCCTTCGCCGCCTCCGTGCGGATGGTCGTTGGGGTTCATAACTACGCCGCGGTTGGCGGGACGGATGCCCAGCCAGCGGGAACGGCCGGCTTTACCGATGGTGAGGTTTTCAGATTCCAGGTTGCCTACCTGGCCGATGGTGGCGCGGCAGTTGATGTGTACCTTGCGGACTTCGCCGGAAGGCAGGCGCAGCAGGGCGTAATCCCCTTCTTTGGCCATCAGCTGTACTACAGCACCGGCAGAGCGTGCCATCTGGCCGCCTTTGCCGATCTTCAGTTCCACGTTGTGTACCAGGGTACCGATGGGGATGTTCTTTAAGGGCAGGCAGTTGCCGGTTTTGATATCGGCGCTGGGGCCGCTTTCAACTTTGTCGCCCACCTTCAGGTCCAGAGGGGCCAGGATGTAGCGTTTTTCGCCGTCCACATAGTGCAGCAGCGCGATGCGGGCATTGCGGTTCGGATCGTACTCGATGGTAGCAACTTTGGCGGGGATCCCGTCTTTGTTGCGTTTGAAGTCGATGATACGGTACTGCTTTTTGGTACCGCCGCCCTGATGACGGACGGTCATTTTGCCGGTGTTGTTGCGGCCGGCATGTTTGTTCAGCTTCTCAAGAAGCGGACGGTAGGGTTTATCAGTCGTAATCTCTTCGAAGGAAGACGTTGTCATGAAACGTCTCGAAGGAGAATACGGATTGTAGCTTTTAATCGCCATTTAGCTTACCTCCTTACATTCCTTCAAATATCGGCAGCGTCTGGCCTTCCGCCAGTCTTACGATAGCCTTTTTATAATCAGATCTCCGGCCAATGTTTTTGCCCATCCGTTTTACTTTGCCGCGGACACGGATGGTGGTCACGGCCAGTACTTTTACATTCCAGATGGATTCCACAGCCTGGCGGATCTCGGTTTTGTTAGCGGTTACAGGAACCTTGAAAGTATATTTGTTCTCCTGCATCATCAGGGAAGTTTTTTCCGTGATGAGCGGGCGGAGCAATACGTCGCGAGGATTAGCAGCCATTATGCAAGTACCTCCTCAATCTTTTCTACGGCATTCTTGTCCAGGAATACCTTGTTATTGTGCAACAGGTCAAAGCAGTTCAGGCCGCCATTGTTGATGACGGTCACTTTGCGCAGGTTGCGTGCGGACAGTTCCACGTTTTCGTTTTCACCGTCGGTGATGATCAGGGTCTTATTCTCTTCAGCGTCAAACGTCTTCAGCATTTCTACGGTACGTTTGGTCTTGAAATCATCGAACGCGATGTTGTCGATGATGACCAGCTGGCCTTCCGCGACTTTGGCGGATAAAGCGCAGCGGATCGCCAGACGGCGCGCCTTGCGGGGCATGTCTTTTTTATAGCTGCGGGGCTGGGGGCCAAAGGTTACGCCGCCGCCTACCCACAGCGGGGAGCGGGTGGAACCAACACGGGCGTGACCGGTTCCTTTCTGTCTCCAGGGTTTTTTGCCGCCGCCGCGGACCATACCGCGGGTCTTGGTGGCGGAAGTGCCCTGGCGTTCGTTGGCCTGCTGCATCACGATTGCCTGATGCACGACAGGTTCGTTAAACTCTACGCCAAATACTTCTTCGTTCAATTCGATTTCTTCGCCGGTAGCTTGGCCGGCCATGTTATATACAGATAACTTCGGCATATGAAGCATCCTCCTTTCTGTCGTTTACATTACTTACCCTTCACGGTTTCTTCGATTACCACGCAGGAGCCGTTGGCGCCCGGGATAGAGCCGTGTACAAGGATAAGGTTGCGCTCAATGTCAACCTTAGCGATGGTCAGACACTGAACGGTTGCATTCTTGCCACCCATACGGCCGGGCAGTTTCTTTCCTTTGATTACCCTGCCGCCGGGGCCGGAATGCATCGGTCCCATAGAACCCGGTTCACGATGTGATTTGGAACCGTGTTTCATTGGGCCGCGACCGAAATTGTGGCGCTTGACCGTGCCTGCAAAGCCTTTGCCGCGGCTGATACCGCTTACGTCTACCAGATCTCCGGCAGCGAATACATCGGCTTTGATTACGTCACCCGGTTTTAAGTCGGACGGAGCGTCCAGACGTAATTCCTTAACAAATTCAGCAGGAGCGACGCCTGCTTTTGCGAAGTGGCCCTTTTCCGGTTTGGTCACTTTCTTTTCGCTTACTTCGCCGAAACCTACCTGGATCGCATTGTATCCGTCGGTTTCTTCCGTTTTATTTTGAATCACTGTGCAAGGGCCTGCTAACACAACCGTAACAGGAATGAACTTGCCGTCA
>JAFZIG010000080.1 GCA_017554485.1 Acidaminococcaceae bacterium
ATTTAAGGAGGAAGGTAAAATTATGGTAGGTTTTGAAGACATCAAAGATCGTGTTTGTGAGTCAGTAGTTTGCAAATTTAAAACTGCTGAAGAAGCTGCTGAAATGATTAAAGACGGCGACTGCCTCGGCGTCAGCGGCTTTACTCCGTCCGGCTATCCGAAGGCTGTGCCTCTGGCTCTGGCTGAAAAAGCAAAAAAGACTCCGTTTAAAGTTAACGTTTGGACCGGCGCATCTGTAGGCCCGGAAATTGACGCTGCTATGGTTGATGCCGGCTGCATGGACCGCCGCCTGCCTTATCAGACCAATGCAACCCTGCGTAAAGCTATCAACGCCGGCAAAGTTCGCTATGCCGACATTCATCTGTCCCATTTCGCACAGATGGCCCGTTATGGCTTCATGGCTGACCGCAAAAAGATCGATTTCGCTATCGTTGAAGTCTGCAAGATCAATGACCTGGGCGACGGCAAAGTAGGCCTGATCCCCACCACTTCCATGGGCAACAGCTCCTCTTATGTAGCTACCGCTCCGAAAGTAATCGTTGAAGTTAACACTTCCCAGCCGGTAGGCCTGGAAGGCATGCATGACTCCTATGTTCCGCTGGATCCTCCGAACCGTAAACCAATTCCTGTTGAAAAACCGGAAGACCGTATCGGCACTCCGTACATCCCCTGCGAACTGGATAAGATCGTAGCTGTAGTTCCCTGCGACATTACCGATAAAGTTCGTCCGCTGGGCGAAATCGATGAAGATGCGAAACATATGGGCCAGAACCTGGTTAACTTCCTGAAGAAGGAAGTTGCGGAAGGCCGTCTGCCTGCCAACCTGCTGCCGCTGCAGTCTGGTGTAGGCTCTGTAGCCAACGCTGTTATCAACGGCCTGGTTAACTCCGACTTCAAAGACCTGACCGTTTACACCGAAGTTATTCAGGACGGCATGTTCGACCTGATCGACGCCGGCAAACTGCGGGTTGCTTCCGGCACTGCCCTGACTCCGTCTCCGGAATGCCAGAAGAAATTCTATGAAAACGTAGATTTCTATAAGAAATATTTGCTGCTCCGTCCGCAGGAAATTTCCAACAGCCCCGAAGTTGCACGTCGTATCGGCGTTATCGCCATGAACACTGCAATCGAAGTTGACATTTACGGCAACGTAAACTCCACCCATGTTTGCGGCACCAAGCTGATGAACGGTGTTGGCGGTTCCGGCGACTTTGCACGTAACGGCTACCTGACCGTATTCTTCACCAACTCCCTGGCCAAGGGCGGCAAGATCAGCTCCGTAGTTCCGTTCTGCAGCCATATCGACCATGCAACCCTGGACGTTGACGTTATCGTTTCCGAACGCGGCGTTGCTGACCTGCGCGGCCTGACCCCGAAAGAAAAAGCTCCGATCATTATCGATCAGATTGCGAATCCGAAATATCAGCCTTACCTGTATGATTACTTCAAGAGAGCCTGCGAGAAGTGCGGCAACAGCCAGACTCCGCATATCCTCTCCGAAGCATTTGACGTTTACAAGTGGTTCGAAGAAACCGGCTCCATGGAAAAACCGGCTGAATAAAAATATTTTTGTAAAAGCTTGAATTATTGTGTAAAATAGTTTACAATGTATTAGTCGGTGGGGCTGAGACCTCAGCCCCACCCCTAAAATCATAATCGTCCAATTATGATTTTATCTGACTGTTGACTCGATCCGTGGCGGATCTTGCCATACATTGCCGTCTCTGACGGAACACTCTCACCGTGATGCGGAACTGTCCAACCCGTGTCGCGAAACAAAATTATATTTATATTTTAAGGAGGATTTGAGAATGGCAAATGAAACTCTGAAAGCGGGATTTGATGCGTACATGGCTAAAGCTGACGCTGGCGCTGCTAAATTCCCGGAACGTGCAAACCTGGAACCGAACCGTCTGTACACCCCTCTGGATATCGAAGGCTTTGATTATGAAAAAGACCTCGGCTATCCCGGAGAATATCCGTTTACCCGTGGCGTACAGCCGACCATGTATCGCGGCAAATTCTGGACCATGCGTATGTATGCTGGTTTCTCCACTGCTGAAGAATCCAACAAACGGTATCGCTACCTGTTAGCTAACGGTGGCAGCGGCCTGTCCTGCGCATTCGACCTGCCGACCCAGATTGGTTATGACTCCACCGATCCGATGGCCGAAGGCGAAGTTGGTAAAGTAGGCGTAGCTATCGACTCCCTGGCTGATATGGAAATCCTGTTTGACCAGATCGCTCTGGACAAAGTTTCCACCTCTATGACCATCAACGCTCCGGCTTCCGTACTGCTCTGCATGTACATCGCTGTTGCCAAGAAACAGGGTGTTCCTTCCGACGCACTGCGCGGCACCATTCAGAACGATATTCTGAAAGAATACGCTGCCCGCGGCACCTACATTTTCCCGCCGAAACCGTCCATGCGTCTGATCACCAACATTTTTGAATATTGCTCCAAGTACGTTCCGAAATGGAACACCATCTCCATTTCCGGTTACCACATCCGTGAAGCTGGTTCCACCGCTTCCCAGGAAATCGCATTCACCATCGCCGACGGCATCGCTTACGTAGAAGCTGCTATCAAAGCCGGTATGGACGTTGACGCTTTCGCAGGCCGTCTGTCCTTCTTCTGGAATGCGCACAACAACGTATTGGAAGAAGTTGCCAAGTTCCGTGCTTCCCGCCGCGTATGGGCTAAAGTTATGAAAGAACGCTTTGGCGCAAAGAAAGCTAAATCCATGATGCTGCGTGTACACACTCAGACCGCTGGTTCCATGCTGACCGCTCAGCAGCCCAACAACAACATCGTTCGTGTTGCTTTACAGACTGCAGCAGCTGTTATGGGTGGCACCCAGTCCCTGCACACCAACTCCAAGGACGAAGCGCTGGCTCTGCCGACCACTGAATCCGTTACCATCGCTCTGCGTACCCAGCAGATTGTTGCGTACGAATCCGGTCTGGCTGACACCATCGACCCGTTGGGCGGTTCCTACTATGTAGAAGCTCTGACCAACAAGATCGAAAAAGAAGCTTGGGATTACATTGAAAAGATTGACGAACTCGGTGGCGCTCCCGAAGCTATCGCTAAGGGCTACATCCAGAAAGAAATCCAGGATTCCGCTTACAAATGGCAGATGGATATCGAAGCTGGCCGTCGCATCATCGTTGGCGTTAACAAATTCACCCAGGAAGAAGAACCTCCGAAAAACCTGCTGCGCGTAGACGGTTCTGTAGGCAAACTGCAGGCTGACAAGATTGCCAAAGTTAAAGCTACCCGCGACAACGCTGCTGTTGAAGCTAAACTGGCTGCCCTGAAGGCTGCTTGCGCTGATGATTCCGTAAATCTGGTTCCGCTGATTCTGGAAGCTGTTGAAGCTTATGCAACCGAAGGCGAAATCTGCGGCGTAATGCGTCAGGTATTTGGCGAATTCAAAGCTCACACTGCATTATAATTTGTGATATTTAAGCTAAAATTAACGGAGGTAATAATATAATGGCTAACATTAAAGTATTAGTTGCGAAACCGGGTCTGGACGGACATGACCGTGGTGCAAAAGTTGTAGCTCGTGCTCTGCGCGACGCTGGTTTTGAAGTAATTTACACTGGCATTCGCCTGACCCCCGAGCAGATCGCTGAAGCTGCTCTGCAGGACGACGTTAACGTAGTAGCTCTGAGCCTGCTGTCCGGCGCTCACAACACCCTGTTCCCGAAGGTAGTTGAACTGCTGAAGGAAAAAGGCATGGGCGACGTACTGGTTATCGGCGGCGGCGTTATTCC
>JAFZIG010000081.1 GCA_017554485.1 Acidaminococcaceae bacterium
CCCTGAAGTGGCTGGTGACGCAGCGGATTGAACTAATGAAAAAAAGCGGTGCCACAAATGCGGAAGTCGATGCTTATCGAAAGGAATTCTGGGAATATCCCTTTATTCGCAAGCAGGATCTGGATCGGCTGGAAGCAGAAAAGCAGTGGAATGAAGCGCTGGAGCTGCTGCGTGAATGCGAAAAGATGGATGCAGAAGATCGAAATCTTCTGGCTGAATACAGTGTACGGAAGATTCGTATCCTGAAGCAATCCGGGCCTGAATGTGTGTGGCTGGACACTTTGAAACAATATATTTTCAGCTTTCCGCAGAGGGATCTGACCTATATTTCAGAACTGAAACAGGGTGTTCCTGCAGACCAATGGCCGGGGCTTTTGCAGCAGCTGTTTCAAAATGAGAATACGCGAAGACTACGCCGGGAACTGCAGCTCAGCGAAGGAATGCTGGAGCAAATGATGGAAGAGATGGAAGCAAGCCGTCATCCCTATGAGCTTTGGAAATATGAAAAAGAATTGCGGAAGGTCTATCCGGAGCGTGTCCGCGACCTGCTGCTGAAACAGCTTGACAATCAGATGCGTCAGGCATCTGCACGCGGTGCCTATGCCAGAACAGTACAGGAACTCAAGCGCCTGTATGGTTACCCGGAAGGGCGGGAAAAAGCTGCGGAACTTGCAAAAGGCTGGCGAAGGGACTTTTCCCGCAGATCCGCCATGCTGGATGAGCTGAAAAAAGTGAAACTTTAAAATATCTGAAAAGAGGGTTGAAGCTATGGAAAAAGGGGTTAACGAAAAAGACTGGAAGCTGTTTCGGAGCAGGCTTCCCGGTTGGCAGGAAGCCTATATGGAAAAGGTCATTGAAGAATACAGGGAATTGTTAGGCAGTAAAGAACAGGCTTCCGAAAAATTTTGGGCATTGGATGAGCGG
Source organism: Acidaminococcaceae bacterium (assembly GCA_017554485.1). GTDB lineage: Bacteria > Bacillota > Negativicutes > Acidaminococcales > Acidaminococcaceae > Succiniclasticum. Next base: position 925 of record JAFZIG010000081.1, read on the forward strand.
ATTAAGCAGGATAAGCGAAATCCAGGTGTATTACTGCGCGATGTAAGGCGCTCCAATATGGATATTCATCTTCTTCAGCTTCTTCGGTACGAGGTAATCCGGCTGGAAGATCTGGACGGCTTCAGCGAAGAGCTTCGGGAAAAGCTTTCATGGATCATGGGAAATGAATAATGTCCGATATGGCCATTTTATGTTTTTCGCGACTTTTGTTTTATGTTTTTCGTCATTGATTGTAGTTGATAACAGTTTGCTCCACCGAAAAAGCCAAACATCTCTTGTGGGATATGATAGTAAAAACTGAATAAAACCACAAGATCTTGTGGTTGTGATGCAAACATACCATATAGTCAGTACCAGCTGGTCAAAACATCAAACCATGTTTTCTCTCATGGGAAGCGGTACCAAGTTGGCGGTCAAACTGTTCACACAAAGGGTACGCAAAAAGCCTTATGAAAATCCCGAACGATTCATAAGGAACAGGATGGAAAGTTCGGAATAAGGTGGCATGGCTCAGTCGGTAGAGCACATCGTTCACATCGATGGGGTCGTTGGTTCGAGTCCAACTGTCACCACCATAAGTCCTTACAGGATAACCCTGTGAGGGCTTTCTTAATTCTATCGTTTCTGGGAGCCGGATTAAATCCATGGCAGGTTGACGATTAAATATCCGAACATTAAGAAAATTTTGCGTACCCCTCCAAGGGTACGCACCTTTGGAAGTCAGGGGTACGCACTTTTTCGTCCGAGGGGTACGCAAAAAGGGTACGCAGTTTTTGAAAAAGTGCGTACCCTTGCGGGCGAACCGTCCACATCCACCGCTGGTGGTTAGCCCGCTTAACTTCCGATTTTCCTTACAAACAAGTGTCCCGACCAACTGGAATTTTACTTCCTGGCAATTACAATCGGTTGATAGAATCCTGATTCCTCCGGGAATTTCCAAATCACCTGACTGCAACCACTGGATAAAAGCAGATTCGTTAATTCTTCTCTGCGGGTAGCCCTGTATTCACAAACAAACTTGCCGATCTGCAGATTCTCCTCGTCATCGATAATATACTGCGTCAATTGATAATTATCCCCGTTCCAAACCCATGTTTGAAAAGAAACGCGCTGTCCTTTTTCCGTCTTATGGATATAAGGCGGGGAATAAGGCGGCTTACTGTCCAGAAGGCTGTCATAATCTCGGATACTGGCCACAAAGATACCGCCCTGTTTGATCTGACCGGTGATACTTCTGACAGCCGTTTCCAAGGCTTCGCCTGTCAGCATGTGCGGCAGCGCATTGTCCATTGCAATCACAATGTCAAACTGCTCGGAGAAGGTGTCAGTCAAG